>WFXH01000093.1 GCA_015490715.1 Saprospiraceae bacterium
ACACACAGCGTTCGTTTCATAGCGATGCGGTTTTGGTTTACGATTTTATACCTCTTTTCATATCGATAACTCAGGGCATCCCCACATCGACGAGCTCCTGAGCATTCCTTAATGGCACATCTTCACAATTACCTTTTCTAAAATATCGATTTCCCACATGTACAAGGTACCTTCATTCCCACCAGTGTGTGTCAATACAGGACAAAGATAGAGAAATTTTTCTATTGCCACATCTTGCATCCCCATCTTTACCGAAACGTATTTCGTTCAACGCCCTACTCCTATGCACCCCGCAAAGCGACCTCCCTACATCCATGCACTGTATGTTTTAGAACACATAATTGCGCACAATTGCTATCGCACCACCGGGCCGCTACGTTTACCACCGATCATCCACCATGCTCATTCCATCGCAAATAAAATGATACACCACCCTGCGACGTTATTAAACGGTCGCAATCCCATAAGTCATGCGCTTATTCCAAATATTGCTCCTCCTCTGTGTAAGCCTTCCCATAGTTGGACAAGGGCCACCCATCACGGTCGGCACCCCTGTCATGCTCGGCCTCGAAGGCAAGGGCGTGCGCTCCTTTGCCCATGTATCGGTCTTCGACGAGGGCCGGTTGATGCGCATACCTATAGGCTTGCCCTACAACATTACTCCCACTTGGCAAATCGGCGCCGTCTTGCCGTACGTACTTCGAGCCACCGCGGGCGAGAGTATTAAAGAGGGTATCGGCGATGTCACCGTCTTTACGAAATTCCAGCTCTTCAAACGCGACGGACGAGGGAAAACCTTCCGCACCATCGCCATCCTACGCCACACCCTCCCTTCGGGGAGGGCCTTCGACGGAACGGCCTTCAGCTCCGGAGCCTTTGCTACCTCCTTCGGCATCATCAGCGGCTACATCACCACGCGCTACGGCCTGTACTTCGATGCCAGCTACATCGCGCGCTCCCAACAGCTGCCCGACCTGTGGCGCTACAACCTCTCCATCGGTGTCCCCCTCCTGCCCCATCGCTACCCCCAACGCCAGCTCAACGCTTACCTCGAACTCAATGCCCTGCGGTCGGCAGACTTCCAACTACAGTCGCTCATGCTCTCCCCCGGGCTCCAGTTCATCCCCGGCAGACGCTTCCTCATCGAAGCCAGCTTCGGATATCCCGTCGTCCAACCTCCCAACGCTACATTGCGCTACACAACCCTCGCGGGTATTCGCTTTCTTCTATAACATCTAAAATTTTATGTTCCTATGAAAGGGCTCACATTCCTCTTCATCGGATTGCTCCACATCGGGCTGGTGCTCCTGCCCCACGACTTGCAGGCCCAACATAGCGACAGCTCGACCAATACCTCGACGACTTATATCCGCATGGAAGTCCTCGGCCTGGCCTGCCCCTTTTGTGCCTACGGCCTCGAAAAAGACCTGCGCCAGTCCCTCGGCGCTCGCGATGTGCACATCACCCTCCAGAAAGGCCTGGTCTATCTCACCGTGCCCAGCGACCAAACACCATCCGAAGAGCAGCTCAAAGACATCGTCCGCCAGGCGGGATTTACCCCTGGCGAAATTCGCTACAGCTCCAAACCCTTTGACACCCAAAAAGCCCAGCGTTGAGCCGCTCTACAGGTGTTCCGCTTGAAATAATGCTCCATTTTTGCTCCTACCCAACCGCATCGGAAAAGTTTGCACCCTTTATACCGCAAATCGTACTGCCTCAGCTCTGAGGGAGTAACCTGCCATCTACAACACGCTACTTATCCCCACTCCAACGACGCTCCATCATGGATAATCGTGGCCTTCTTCCGTAAGAAATGCCTACATCATCTTGATCATCTTGCACCCCTTTTGCGCAATGCATAGCCCAGCGACAACTGCGTAGACCAATTGTATATGTACACCGATGGGAGTGCACTCATATCCAGACCACCCTGCTGAATCGTCCACTTCAGATACACACCCGCCTTCCACTCTACGCCTAAAGCCACGTCATAACCCAGATCCCACCGCCGCAACTTATAGTCCACATCCTCCTCACCCCATCGCACATTGCGAAAATCGGAATGCTGCTCTTCCTCTGTCCTCTGTGGCCGCACCTTTCCCCACAACGCCCATCCCACATACGGGCCAAAGCTGATAAACCACTTAGACCTCTTGCTGAGCCTCGCCGACATGCGCACATGCAGCGGCATATCGACATAACTCAATTTAACCAGATGCTCAACAAGTCTTTCGGAAATGTAGCACCCCGATGCCGTCAAAACCTCCCACTCTTCATGCACAAAATAGCTCCCTCCTCTCTGACGGTACAACAAGCCCGTCTCAAACGCAAAGGTCCCATCACTCAACAGCTCTCCAAGGACTCCCCATTGATATCCCACTACTTCCTCACTCTCGCAATTTCCATCAATATTGGTATTCCAAAGCGAAAGACTCATCCCACCTTCAAGCCGCAGCACCTGGGCAGCTACAGGCATCAGCGCACTCATGCTCATCACCAACAGAGTAACAATTGCACGTCGCATAGGCCTGCGATTTTATAAGGTTTAGACAATGTTGTATTAAATCCATAATAGACGATGAAGCCGACCATCCCGCGTCCCTTCCTCCACTTCATGCCCTCTCATACCTTCCTCATCTATCCCTACACCCACTGGAAATATATCCTCAACACGATCTCTTATATTCCCTATTTCCTGAGCACTACATTTTCTAACGCTTTTTAACAGTCCTTTGCTCTTCGCTTTAACACAGCTAAATATTAAAGTTTTGTTAAAAAACCTTCTACTTACCACACAAGTGCATCTATAGCTCGCCACCACCATGACGTGTACACAACTATTGAGGAAATGAGGTCTTTTCAGTATGAAATGGTTGACGTCAGACCAACCACCACTCTCACATTCCTTCCTCATCGACTATTTCATACATTGCAAGGCCACGATCTGCGATTTTATACACTAAAAATTTCCCGAAGAGAAGCTTCAGCCCAAGAATTACCGCTTCACGCGATTACGATATGGATGGGGAGCATTTTATTTGTATGAAATGGTCGTTGCCTCAGGAAGGCAAAAACTCTTCCGCGTCCGTGAAGGCGCATAAAGGCCCCCTGAAACGCGCTTTCGGGCCTCATGTAATATAATTTGAAAATGCATTTCACATATTAATGAACCACAACTCGACAATTCAGCTTTTACTTACTGTAAAGCATTTCCCCATGACCGACAAAATTACCTGTCCCAACTGCGGCCATACCTTCGACATCGAAGAGGCCCTGGCCGAAAAAATCGAACGCCACTTCAAAGAGGAGTATCAGCGCAAACTGCGCGAAGAACATCAAAAACTCCAACGCCAACAGCAACAACTCGACCAATTGCGACAACAACTCGAAGCCCAGCAGCGCGAACAGGATAAAATCCTGCAACAACAGCTCGAAACGCTCCTCCGCAAAGAACGACAGAAAATACAGCAAGAATTTCTCAACAACTATCAATCACAGATTCAGGAACTTCACCAAAAACTCAAGCAAAAAGAGCAGGAAACCCAGGCTCTAAAGGACAAAGAGCTACAGCTCCTCCGAAAGGAGCGAGAACTCCTCGACCGGGAAAAAAGCATTCAAATAGAGCTCGAAAAAAGACTCCTCGAAGAGCGCCGCCAGCTGGAAGAGAAAGCCCGCCAGCAATTGGAAGAAGTATACGGCTTGAAAATGCGGGAGCTGCAAAAGCAACTCGACGAGCAAAAAGCCCTTGTCGACGAGCTCAAGCGCAAAGCCGAACAGGGCCCCATACAATTGCAGGGCGAAGTCCAGGAACTCGCCATCGAAGAGTTTCTCAAAGCCGCCTTCCCCTTCGATCAGATCGAAGAAGTGCCCAAAGGTATCCGCGGCGCCGACTGCATCCAAACCGTCTACAATCGCCTCCAGCAGCCCTGCGGAAAAATCGTCTATGAGAGCAAGCGCACCAAACACTTCTCCTATGAGTGGATCGACAAGCTCAAACAAGACCTGGTGAGCTGCAAAGCCGACCTGGCCGTGCTCGTCACTCAGGCCATGCCTCCCGACATGCACCGCTTCGGCATCATCAACGGTGTGTACGTCTGCAGCTTCGAACACCTCAAAAACATCGTCCACATCCTCCGCGAAATGCTCATCCGCATCCATAGCGTCAAGACCTCCCAAGTCAACAAGGCAGACAAAATGGAACTCCTCTACCAATACCTCACCAGCCAGGAATTCGTACAAACCGTGCAACGCATTATCGAAAACTTCAGCTCGATGAGCCAGCAGCTCGAAAGGGAAAAGCGCGCCATGCAGCGGCTGTGGAAAGAACGCGAAAAACAAATCTGGGCTGTCCAAGAAAACCTCTCCGCACTCTTCGGAGCCATTCGCGGCATTGCAGGTAAAGAGCTCGACACCATCGACCTGCTCGAATTGCCCTCGGCAGACGACCCCATCGATTGACCGTCACCGCAAATCCCCACATCAATATACCCATGCTCCCCCTCCCAGGAACGCAATAAGCCCTTTCAATTAGCTCCATAGTATACTGGCTCTCTCACCGATCCGTAGAACACACTACCACTGCCCACACCGCGAGCTACCCTTCGTCGGCCAACATCAACGATATCGAAGATGGCCTCCTTTCACCTTCGGTTCAACACCAAGAGACGAGAAAGCGCATATGCCTCAGCGCTCTGAAAACATCCCCACCAACTTTTTGCGCAACACGGCGCCGTCTTTGCGGCGGAGCTCCAATATCGTCACTCCGCTATGCGGCACATCGAGGTACTCGCGATACAACACGCCCGCCTCCAGAAGCCGCCCGCCGACGTCGTAGAGCCGATACCTCATGCCCTTAGGCACCTCCTTGAAGTACACACGCCCCTGATGTGGGTTGGGATAGACACCAGCTTCTCCATCCCAGACCTCTTTCGTTGACGTGATCCATACCGTATCGCAGGGAAAATCCACAAACTTGTACAACTCCTCGTTTTCAAAACAGCGCAGCTTGGTAAGGTATAGAAAGGGCGAATCGTATATCGTCCCAATCTGCATCCGCGGGCCCGTCCTTTGAATAGACCCTATGTTTTCTATTATATCATACGCATCCGATATGGCCAGCGTCCGGATGAATTGCCGACGGAATTGTCGCCCGTTGATTTCAATCGTGTCCACTGAGTCGATATCGACGCGATATTGGGTTTCTACCCACGCAGTGTCTTCCCGCACGTATTCGATGTAGTAAAAGCTGTCGTTGTTGAAATCGTAATTGAGCTCGTAAGCCTCCTTCTCGTAATTCCAGAAGTACACCTTGTGCCGCTCCTCATCGACCCACATGTAATCGACA
>WFXH01000094.1 GCA_015490715.1 Saprospiraceae bacterium
ACCACAAATTCCCAAGACGATTATCCTGACGAAGAAGTAGTGCGAAAACCAATATCGACAGCGACAATAAAAAGGACTGTCAGACGGCAGTCCTTTTTTATTTTTGTAGATCATAGTGCGATGAACGTATCTGTAAAATAGAACTATATCGATGTTGCGAAGAAGTGGGCTCATCGTATGCGGGATGTTATTGGGGCTTTCGTTGTTCGCATGGAGATTACGCGTTGACCGTCCAAGCTATATCGATGGAGGGCAGCCATCCCAAAGGCTGTTTGAATCGATCCCGAAAGACCGCACTGGTGTAGACTTTGTCAATGCCCTCAGCCCGCGTATGGACACGCGTCACAACTTGTTCGACTTCGATTACTACTACAATGGCGGCGGAGTAGCTCTTGCAGATTTTAATAACGATGGTCTAGTGGATATCTTTTTCTGCGGTAATGAAGTATCGGATCGCCTGTACTACAACCGCGGAAACTGGCAGTTTGAAGACGTCTCCGAAGCTTCTGGCATATTAAAAGGGGAAGGATGGTCTAATGGCGTAACCGTCGTCGACATCAATGGCGATGGCTGGATGGATATCTATGTATGCCGCGGAGGACCCGATACGGGCACGGTGAGGAAAAACGCCCTCTACATCAATCACAACGGCAAATACTTCGAAGAGCGTGCCGAGGAATATGGCTTAGATGACAACGGACTATCGACCCAAGCCGTCTTTTTTGATTACGATCGCGATGGCGATCAGGATTGCTTCGTGCTCAACGAAAACGATTATTACGGCCTCCCACCGATCGACTTTTTCAATACAGTCGGCTTGGATAGCCAACGATTTCATACAGCCTCCTCACATCTTTATGAAAATATTGGGGGGATGTATCGCGATGTGACGGCAAGGGCTGGACTATTAAAGCCGACCTTCGGCCTCGGTGTTCTGGTTGTCGATATCAATCGAGATGGTTGGTGGGACCTCTATGTAGCCAACGATTATTTTATCCCCGACATGGTTTGGATTAATCAGCGTGATGGCACTTTTCGCGATGAGGCCAGAGAGCGCATCAAGCAGATGGTCTTTTATGGGATGGGACTCGATGCCGGAGATCTCGACAACGACGGTGATGAAGATATCTACGTACTCGACATGGCTTACGGCGACCACTATCGATCGAAGAAGCTCATGCGCTCGATGAATGTCGACAATTTTCGACTACTGGTTCGTGGCCTTCGCTTTCCCTATCAGTACATGTACAATGCCCTCTTGATGAACAATGGGAGCGGGTACTTTGATAATGTGGCGCACTATGCGGGAGTGGCGAAGACGGGTTGGAGTTGGGCTGCACTCATTGAAGATATTGACGGCGATGGACTAAAGGATATCCTTGTCACTACGGGATACCGGCGCTATGCGCTGGACAACGATTTTCAATTGAAAGTGCTTGCGGCCAAGAGGCAATACGGAGGTAAGGTGCCCCTACACGTCAAAGAAGACCTTTACAACTCCATGTGGAGCGAGACCTATCCCAACATTGCCTATAGGAATATGGGAAATATGACCTTCGCTGATGTGTCGGACGAGTGGGGGTTTGCACTGTCGGGTTTTTCCAATGGAGCTGCCCTCGGCGATCTCGACAACGATGGGGATCTCGATATCGTCGTCAACAACATCGACCACGACGCCTATCTGCTTAAGAACAACCATCGCGAAAAGAGGGCATCCCGATTTCTCACCGTCGTCTTATCCGGTAAGTTGCGTAACCATCGTCCAACAGTCACAGTGTACACTGGACAGCAGCGCCTGCACAAACAAATACGACGCGTACGGGGGTATTTTTCGTGTTCGCAACCCGTTGCGTATTTCGGCCTCGGCAATATCGATCGAGTCGATAGTCTGGTGTTGGAGTGGGAAGATGGTACGACTTGCGTATGGGTCGACCCTCCAATAGATACTGTCTATCGGGTAGACGAAAAGTGCACAGATAGAAAGCAATTGGTGCGAGCGGACGTCGATACCGTTTCAGTTTTTAAGCAAATACCTGCTGAACGAATAGGTCTGACCTATCGGCATGTCGAAGATCCCTATGATGATTTCCAACGAGAGATTTTGTTGCCGTACAAGCAGTCGACCTTAGGGCCACCTATAGCGGTGGGCGATGTCAACGGCGATGGTTGGCAAGATGTGTTGATTGGGGGGGCGCATGGCCAAGCTCTCCAGCTCTACCTCAACGAGGGAAATCGCTTTCGGCTACAGGATGTGGAGGCTTTTCAGCTGGAGGCGGCATATGAAGATGGAGGACTTTGTCTTGTGGATCTCGATCGCGACGGAGATTTAGACCTCTATGTGGTCTCTGCGGGAAACAGTCTGCCCCAGGGGCATCCGATGTATCGCGATCGCTGTTATCTCAATGACGGCCATGGAGGTTTTACACGATGGCATGCCGTGCGTGCTCCGCGCGGCGTGTATTCAGGTACGAGTGTAGCCGCATTGGATATCGATGGCGATGGTTGGATGGACATAGTGGTGGGCAACCGCATCATACCGCAGCATTACCCTGCTGCAGCTCCTTCGTATGTATTGCGCAATACGGGGGATTCGCTGATCGACTACACGGAGCAGTGGGCTCCGCAGTGGTCCCAGATCGGTATTGTCAATGATCTTACTGCGGTGGATTTTAATGCTGATAGGCGAACCGATATCGTCGCGGTCGTCGAGTGGGGTCCTCCCGTGTTTTTTGTCAATACGGGAAGCGGCCTACAGCGTACCCGATTTTTTGATGAAAGAATGTTGTACGGGTGGTGGTGGTCGGTTACTCCTGTAGATCTCAACAGTGATTCGTACATCGATTTTATACTAGGCAATGTCGGTCTCAATACCAAGTACAAGGCCAGCAGAGAAAAGCCCTTTTTGGTGTATGCCGGCGATGTGGACAGCAATGCCACCTGGGACCTCGTGCTCGCCTATTACGAGGGTGAGCGATGCGTGCCCGTGCGCGGCCGGGAGTGCAGCAGTCAGCAAATGCCCTTTATCTTGGAGAAATTTCCCACCTACGAGGCCTTTGCCAGAGCCGAAGTGTACGATATCCTCGGGGAGGATACTACCAGGCTGCTGCACAAGGAGATCCGAGAGTTTCGCTCCATGTACATGATTAATCAAGGAGGCAAGGGGTTTGAAATACACCCACTGCCCTGGCAGGCACAGCTTTTTCCTCTCATGGATGTCGTCCAGGGGGATTGGAATCGAGACGGCAAGTACGATTTTATACTCATCGGCAACGAATTCAATACGGAAGTGGAGACACCGCGATGGGATGCGGGCTATGGCGTGGTCCTCAGTTGGGAAGGGAGCAAAGGCTTTGAGGTATGGGATGTACAAAGTTCAGGCATCTATCTGTTTGGCAATTATAAAAAATGCGTAACTTTGAATACACAATTCGGCGAAGTATTGCTCTTCGTCCAAAATAACGGACCGCTGAGCATCTATGCATGGCACAAGTGATGGTCAAAAATACAGTGTATTTTTAGGCGTTAAATGATTTAAAGGAAGATCGTATGATGCGCAGAATTACCACTACGTTGATGACACTGGGATTTGCGATGCAAGTGTGGGCGCAAGACATTCATTTTTCGCAATTTTATATGGCACCGCTGGATTTGAATCCTGCGCTGACGGGAGTGATGAACTGCAAGATGCGCTTTGCCGCAAACATGCGCAATCAGTGGTGGCCCATCCTCCAAGCCGACGCCTACAATACGGTGATGATCAGCTACGATCAAAAGGTGCCGGTGGGGCGATACGATTACTTCGGCTTTGGCGGAAATCTCTGGCGAGATGCGGCGGGTGAGCTCAATTTTGCAACCATCCAATTTCGCGCTTCGGGCTCGTACAGCAAGCGCTTGGGTGGGGATCGCCACACGGCGCATTACTTAGTGTTTGGCATTAATGGAGGATTGGCGCAGCGGTCTATAGACTTTCAAAATGCGCGATGGGGTAGCCAACACGACGGCAAGGGAGGCTGGGATCCCAATGCGCCGCCAGAGCCCTTAGACGGCATCAATACCAATTTCCTCTTTACGGATCTCTCGGTAGGAGCGCTCTGGTACAGCATATATAACGGAGGGAGAGAAAGTTTCTTCATCGGAATAGCGATGAGTCATCTCGATCAGGCCAATGTCTCCTTTTACCGCACTGAGGTAGCCCCACTGTATTCGAAGCTCACCGTACACGCAGGAGGCGAAATACGCATGAACCGCAGTACTTCCCTTGTTCCGGGCATTGTCTATTTCGACCAGGGGCCCTCATGGGAAGTCAATGGAGGTACGAATGTGCGCTTCATACTTTCGGATCGCAAGTGGGATAAACAATCGTTCGATGTGGGGGTGTGGGCACGCGTGTCCAACGGCCAAGACAATCCTACCTTTGATGCGATTATTCTCACTGGGCGCTTTGATTTTAACAATTACGGAGTGGGATTAAGCTACGATATCAATACTTCGAGCCTGCGTCAGGCCAATGCAGCCAATAACGCCGTCGAGCTCTCCCTGGTGTATCAAATCTGTGCGCCTGAACGCAGAGGGGTCTATTGCCCCAACTTCTAAGGACCGAGATTTAATTCGATGTATGAAATGGTAGAGGGGAAATTGTACATGCAGTTTCCCCTCTTTTTTGATGGGGCAGGGATGAGAGGAAAAGCCATAAAGGGTTTAAAACTGCTTGTATGAAAAGTACAACTTGGGGCATTGTGTGCGGGCTGTGGACTGTGATCTTTTTTTCAGGGTGTGAAATAATAGCACAGATCGATACGAGTGTGTTTAGTGCCGTGGAGTGGCGGTGTGTGGGGCCGTGGCGTGGAGGTAGGTCGTGCGCAGTGGCGGGTATTCCCGGCGAAGATCAGCGATTCTATTTTGGTGCGACAGGAGGAGGAGTGTGGATGACCGACAACGGAGGTAAGACATGGAAAAACCTATCGGATGGATATTTTGGAGGATCTATTGGAGCGATCGCCATTGCTCCGTCGGATGAAAACGTCATCTACGTCGGCCAGGGAGAGCAAACGCTACGGGGAAATGTCAGCTCGGGATTTGGCGTGTGGAAGTCGGAAGATGGAGGGATGAGTTGGAAGCATATGGGCTTAGACAAGACGCGTCACATCGCCCGCATCCGCGTGCATCCCGACAATCCCGACATTGTTTACGTTGCGGCCATCGGCAATTTGTGGAAGAACAATCCTGAGCGCGGAGTGTACAAGTCGACCGATGGTGGCAAGACGTGGAGAAAAGTACTATATATCAACGACTCGGTGGGCATAGCGGATCTGTGTATGGATCCGACCAACCCGCGTATCCTCTATGCCAGCTCGTGGTACGTACGCCGTACTCCTTACAGTTTTATAAGTGGCGGCCCAGGTTCGGGCCTGTGGAAAAGTACCGACGGGGGTGAAACTTGGGAAAACATTACCGAAAACAAAGGGCTGCCCAAAGGAGTATGGGGAATAAGCGGTGTTGCTGCAAGTGGGGCGAAGCGTGGACGCGTGTGGGCGATCATTGAAAATGCGGAGGGAGGCCTCTTCCTGTCGGACGATTACGGCAAGACCTGGAAGCGCGTCAACGACGACCGCAAAATACGACAACGTGCATGGTATTACTCGCGTATCTATGCAGATCCCATCCACCCCGAGGTGGTCTATGTGCTCAATGTGCACTTTTACAAATCGATCGATGGGGGCAAGACACTACAGCGCATAGGTACTCCCCACGGCGATCACCACGACCTGTGGATCGACCCCCTCAATCCCGACCATCTCATCATCGCCGATGACGGCGGTGCACAGGTCAGCCACAACGGGGGAAAGGACTGGACGGATTATCACAACCAGCCGACGGGACAATTTTATCGCGTCACTGTCGACAGTGCGTTTCCCTTTCGCATCTACGCGGCACAGCAAGACAACAGCACGGTGCGTATCCGCCATCGCTCATATCATCATGCCATCACCAGGGATGATTGGGAGCCGTCGGCAGGTGGAGAATCGGCCTACCTGGCGCCGGATCCCAAAGACAACGACATTGTCTATGGTGGGAGTTATGGTGGCTTTTTGACGCGCTATAACCATCGCCTACGACGCCACCGCGCAGTGAGCGTGTGGCCGGATAATCCACTCGGCTATGGAGTGGAGGCGATGAAATACCGATTTAACTGGAATTTTCCCGTGTTCTTTTCCCGCCACGATCCCAATAAGCTCTACGTCTGCTCACATGTAGTACACCTCAGTACGGATGGGGGAGAGACGTGGGAGGTCATCAGTCCGGATCTCACCACGGCCGATAGTTCGAAGATGGGCCCATCGGGAGGGCCAATAACCAAGGACAACACCTCAGTAGAATACTATTGTACGATTGCTTCGGCAGCAGAATCACCTGTCAAGGAGGGCGTTCTCTGGACGGGCTCCGATGATGGAAAGGTGTTTGTACGTCGCAGCTATGCATCATCTTGGGAGGATGTCACGCCGAAGGGCTTACTTCCCATGACGCTCATCAATAGTGTGGAACCCTCGCCCCACGATAGCGCAACCTGTACCATTGCAGCCACGGCTTATAAGACCGGCGATTACACTCCGATGATTTACCGAACGAAGGACTTCGGTCGGCATTGGAAAAATATTGCGCATGGGATACCTGCCGAACACTTCGTACGCGTGGTGCGCGAAGACCCCGAAGTGCGTGGCTTGCTCTACGCCGGCACCGAATACGGCATCTATGCCTCCTGGGATGAGGGGCGTACCTGGCATTCCATACAGCTCAATCTACCAGAAGTGCCCATTACGGATATGGTGATAGTTGGTCCGCATTTAGTTATCTCTACTCAGGGGCGAGCACTCTGGATCATCGACGACCTGACGCCGATACGCCATGCAGCTGCGGTGAGTGGCGTGCACAAACACTACCTCTTCCCTCCCAAGACGACTTACCGCATGCCGGGAGGGCAGGCCAAAAATCCGCGCAATGCTGGCCGCAATCATCCCAACGGCGCGATGATCTATTACTACTTAGCGAAGGACAGCCTGACAAAGGAAGATACCGTCAAATTGTGTTTTTACACCAGCGAAGATAGCCTCATCCGCTGCTTTTCAACACATGCCAAGGGACATCGAATGGGTAAACTCAAGGCCAAAGCGGGAAGCAATCTCTTCGTTTGGGATATGCGGAATCCGCCGGCATACAAGCCCAAAGATATGATCCTCTGGTGGTCGAGCCTGCGCGGTCCGCGCATTTTACCGGGTAGGTATCGCGTGCGGTTAATGGTAGATCAGGACACATTGATGCGCGATTTCGTGGTAGAAGCCGACAAAAACACAGAGGCATCCCTCGAGGAGATGAAGGCTCAGTACGATTTCATAAGACAAAACAACGATGTGTTGGACAGCATGCACCGCATCATTGATGAGATCCGCCAGATACGGGATGCCCTTCGTGCGGTCAAAAAGCGCGTGCAAGACCATCCGAATTACGCGCAATTCGACTCCCTTGCACATCGAATCGACAGCATAACGCGCTATGTCGAAGAGAGCCTTTATCAGACTCGGTTGAAGAGCTTTCAAGATCCCCTCAACTATCCCATAAAGCTCAACAACAAGCTGGCACATCTCAATGCGTTGATCGAAATGAACGATTTTGGACCGACGCAATCGATGCGAGAGGTGCAACAAGAGCTCATTCGAAAAGCGCGGGAACTCTTTAAAATATACAAGCGGTGTAAGCAGCGCGATGTCGAAGCATTAAATGAGTGGTTATGGAAACAACGGGTGCGCGTAGTGTTTCCCGTAGCGGGGGAAGATTGAGGGTACGTACATGGAGCGCATTTTTGGTAGCAACTCTCTTCCTGGGCTTCTGCTTCAACTGTAGTGGACATTCGGCTGTCGCACCGAAGCTTTTGCCGTTGTACGGAGATACCGTAGAGGCCTTTAAGTACAGCCGACACATGTACTTCGTGCCGTGTAGCTGCGGGGATAGCCTGCAGGTCACTGTAGAGGACGCGCCACGGTGGGTGCGGCTTGAGCAATGGTGTGATACGCTGTATCGGCTCATCATCAACGCACCGGAGGAAAACCATGCCTATTATACAGTCAAGTTACAATTGGTAGACAGGGATGGTCAGATATGGGAGAGAGATTCGGTGGTGGTGTACGTACGAAGGCCGTATGCACGGTTTTACATCATCGAAAATCCGCGATTTTGGCGTGCCTTGCTCAAGCACCTCGATGTAGGCGACCTGGTGGTCGTGCGCGGTGATAGCTTTCCGCGGCTCACCATTGAAGGGTTGCGGAAAAAGGCCGTGTATATTCGGCCAGAATCGGGCTATAAAGGTCGCATACGGGGCTTTGATATCTATCTCAGTAGTGGCATCGACATTGCGGGATTTGAGTTTGTGCGCGATACGAATCCCGCAGTGTTTGTGGGAGCACAAAGTAGCCGCATGCGTTTCCATCACAATGTTTTTCACGCACGCATGGGGGATAGAGATACAGTACCAGCCCTCCAAATACAGGGTAGCGAATTAAGGGTCGACTTCAATGCCCATCATTCTCCGCTCCACGGCGCGGACCTTTCACCGACGGTTAAGGTGGAGCACAATTATCGACTCTGTGCGGAGAATCGTTAGAGCGCGATTTTGAGCGATGGTGCGTACGATGGCTGGGTGTAGGTCTGCGGGACGGCTCCAGGGATGGCTTCCATGGCCAGCCGACGTTCGTGCAAGGTTTGGAGTACGAGTGGAAGGGCGGCGGAGAGGTTGCTCCATGCCTTGGGCGAATCGTGAAAGACGATGATGGAACCGCTCTTGGCATGGTCGAGAACGTTTTTAGCACACTGATCGGCATCGACATGGGGGTCGAAGTCACCGCTCATGACATCCCACATGATGATTTTGTAATGGCGCAGGAGGTATTGGGCCTGACGTGGCTTGAGCTTGCCATAAGGGGGGCGAAATAGGTTGGTTTGCAGCAGATGTTGTGCGCGTTTGATATCCATCAGGTAACTCGTGTCATCGGTGGTCCAACCTGACGGATGGCTATAGCTATGGTTACCGATAGCGTGGCCGCGCTTGCGAATCTCTTCTACATAATGGGGAAAGCGTTCTGCCTGACGGCCGACGCAGAAAAACGTCGCTTTGGCGTTCCACCGGTCGAGAAGGTCGAGAATCCAGGGGGTGTGTTGCGATGGCCCATCGTCGAAGGTCAGATACACCGTCTGCTCAGCGTCCTCGATGCGCCAGACAAAGCCCGGAAAGAGCTTCTGTACGACTTTTGGAATGTGCACAAAATACATGGCATTACAAGTTTAAAACGTTCATGGGATTCATTGCCATCTTATATTTAGACGTATAAAAAACCAAAAAAGTTTGGTCAACGCCTTGAAAAAATATTCAAGCAAGTTTGATATATAAAAAAGCTCCGTAATACGACGATTGTATACAAAAATGCTCCTTGTGTAAAACGCACAGCCCTTGAAAGGAGGCGTATTCAGGCGTTCGGCAATGGTACAGCAAACAGATTGGCGGCTTCATAGGAGTTAACGCACTCCTGGCTTTGGTATTGTCTCTGTAGAGATCGTTTTGAAAAAATTTTTTCATTTTTCTACGGTATATGAAATGGTCGATCGGATACGTAGGCAACCAAGCTTGGTAGCCGCAAATTGTGTCGTACCTTTGCGCGTAAAGCATATGATCACAGCTATACGCATGAATAACAGTGCAAAGATACGGAAAGTCTCAAACATATTAGGAAAAATTTTAATGTGATATGGAAAAAAAAGTGCGCGTGCGGTTTGCTCCGTCGCCTACCGGGCCATTACACATCGGAGGGGTGCGCACGGCTCTGTACAATTATCTCTTTGCACGCCATCATGGAGGTGTCTTTATACTTCGTATAGAGGACACGGATCAAAAGCGCTTAGTTCCGGGTGCGGAGGAATATATTATAGAGAGTTTGTATTGGTTGGGGCTTCAATATGATGAGGGGCCGGACATGGGCGGGGACTACGGTCCCTATCGGCAGTCGGAGCGCAGACAGTTGTACCTCGAATATGCACAGCAGCTCATCGATCGCGGCCATGCCTATTACGCTTTTGATACGCCCGAGGAGCTTGAGCAGATGCGCACGGCATTGAAAGAGCGTGGTGTGCAATCGCCGAAGTACGATGCATCGGTGCGCAAGCAGATGCGCAATAGTCTCACGCTTCCCTCGAGTGAGGTAGAGGCCATGATCGAAGCGGGGGTGCCGTATGTCGTTCGGCTCAAGGTGATGCCGGGGGAGGAGATAGCTTTTGACGATGTGGTGCGTGGCAGGGTGGTTTTTCAATCCGATAGTTTGGACGACAAGGTGTTGGTCAAAGCCGATGGGATGCCCACGTATCACTTAGCTAATGTGGTGGATGATCATCTCATGGGCATTACGCATGTCATTCGCGGGGAGGAGTGGTTGTCGAGCACACCGCATCACGTGTTGTTGTATCGCTCCTTTGGGTGGGCTGATGCGATGCCGCTATTTGTGCATTTGCCCTTGATTTTAAAACCCTCGGGGAAGGGCAAACTGAGCAAGCGCGATGGGGTGGTGGGGGGATTTCCCGTCTTTCCCATTGCATGGAGGGAAGGCGAGTCGTACTATGAGGGCTATCGAGAGGTGGGATTTTTGCCGGAGGGGTTAAACAATTTCCTGGCATTTTTGGGATGGAATCCCGGTGACGAGCGAGAAATTTTTACCATCGAAGAGCTCGCGGAGGCATTTTCGTTAGAGCGCGTGCAGGTCTCGGGGGCGCGTTTTGATTACCACAAGGCACTGTGGTTTAATCAGCAGCACATTGCGCGTAGTCCTATTGAGCGGCTTGTGAAGCTGGTAAAGCCATTTGTGGAAGATCGCCACGGGCCTGTTGAGGAGGAGTGGCTTGCTCGAGTGGTGGATCTTATGCGCGAGCGCATGCAGACGTTGAGGGATTTAGCGGTTCAAGCGTCGTATTTTTTTGTGGAGGATTATCCCATCGATGAAATTGAATTGCGCAAGCGCTGGAGTGCGGAGGCACGCGATTGGATCGAGCAAGTCATCCGCATTGTCGAGCGAGTGGAGTCGTTTGAGGCGGAGAAGTTGGCTGCGGAGGTCAAATCGTGGATGCGCGAAGCTGGGATAAAAGCAGGGAGAATATTGCCTTTGCTACGGCTTGCATGGACAGGCACCTTGAAGGGGCCGGACTTGTGGGCCACGGCGGAGCTATTGGGCAAGGAGCGGTGTTTGAAGCGCTTGCATCGATTTTTGCGCTTTACGGTAGAGAGGCAAACGGCTTCTAAGGACTGATAAAATGCCGCAGTGCTTATGTACAGGGCCATTGGTCGACGATTACACGTCTCCAGAGAGGTCGATAGTGCGATTCGACAGGGTATGCCAATAGTGGCATTGGAGACGACAGTATTGAGTCATGGTTTGCCGCCGGGCAGTGGCCTTGCGGTGGCGGAGCGGATGATGAAAGTGGTGCGCCAGGCGGGAGCTGTGCCTGCGTTTATTGGCCTCATCGACGGAAAGATTCTCGTGGGGATCGATCCCTCCCATTTACCCATGTGGATTCATCGTTCGAGCGAGGTGGTCAAGTGTGGCATCGGGGACGTTGCAGCTGTGCTACACTCCAAAGGCATCGGGGCTACTACAGTAGCGACGACGGCGATGTTTGCTGCGCAAGCGGGGATAGCTGTCGTAGCCACGGGTGGAATAGGTGGTGTCCATCGACAGGTCGGTCACTCGTGGGATATTTCTTCTGACCTGGTGGAATTGGCGCGCAATCGCATCGCTGTGGTCTGTTCGGGTCCGAAGGTGATTTTAGACCTTTCGAAGACCCGTGAGTATTTGGAGACCATGGGGGTAGCCGTGTACGGATGGCGGACGGAGGCCTTTCCAGGGTTTTATATTTGCGATACGGGGTTAAGAGTGGATGCGCGTTTTGACGACTTCGAATCGCTGTCGAGCGCCATTGGCTTGCACTTTGAGGTTGTCGATCGATCGGCGGTATTGGTGGTCAATCCTGTCCCACAGAGCCATGCCTTAGACGCGCGCATCGTCAATCAGTGGGTGGAAGAAGCCGAGCGTCATGCATCGTTAAAGGGCATACAGGGCAAGGACCTTACGCCTTTTATTTTAGAGTACATCCACCGGCGGTCGGAGGGGAAGACGGTATCTGCCAATATAGCCTTGCTTCTGGACAATGCTGCTGTAGCTGCTCGGCTTGCCGTAGCCTATCGAAAGGTCCAGCTGACCTCAAGGGGTGGGCGATAAGTCGTCCTCTTGCTTATCCATTGCGCTGGAGTGCTCATTGGAATGTGTGTAATCCATGCCCAGCCACTTTCGCAATTGGTATTGCAGGGCTTTCAGATCAGAAGGTAAGGGCGATGTGAATTCCATGTTCTCCTTGTGATCTGGATGCTGGAAGCGGAGACTATGGGAGTGTAGGGTGAGGCGACTGAGGAGGGGCTTTTCCTCTTCACCTCTGGCGAGTCTGTACTTTTTGCCCTTCCATTGCGAGACGTAGACAGCCTCATTAAATCCGTAGAGTGGATCGATCAAGAGGGGATGGCCGATGGCTTTGAGATGGGCACGTATTTGGTGGGTGCGACCCGTGAGGATATCCACCTCGAGCAGCGAGGCTTGGCCATAAGATTCCAACAGTCGGTAGCGCGTCTTAGCAGGCTTGCCCTTGCGCGAGGGAATCATCAAGGGCGAATCGTCTTTTGCCTTGCGCAGCGGTATATCGATGATATCTCGATGGGGC
Organism: Saprospiraceae bacterium; assembly: GCA_015490715.1. Lineage (GTDB taxonomy): Bacteria > Bacteroidota > Bacteroidia > Chitinophagales > Saprospiraceae > S141-43. Next base: position 12,799 of record WFXH01000094.1, read on the forward strand.
ACGGGTACCCCTTCGACAAAGGCGAGGTAGGTCTTCGACACCTTACGTTGCTGAAAGTCCAGACTCAATTGGCGGTGGGCCTCCGCGGTGCGTGCATATACCATGATGCCGCTGGTATCTTTATCCAAGCGGTGGACAGGGTATACTTTTCCGAACATACGCGTGAGAAAGCTGAGCAAATTGTCGGGGTTTTGCCAGCGGTCGGGTATAGAGGGTATACCCGAAGGCTTATCGACGACGATGATGCTGTCGTCGGAATACTGGATGGATTCCTTTAACTTGCGAAACTTAATTTGACCCATGTGCGTACATCGATGCTTATCCGTATAAACGCCTGTCTGCCGTGGCAAGTTCGCCAAAGGTTTTATACCAAAACATTGAAAGAATTCTTACAGGCGGCCTTGGCGCTATTACAGTCCAAGGAGGAGGGATGTTTCCCTTATGTTGAGGTGGGAGATTGGGATGGGCATGGGGTAGTGCGGATGCCCAGCTGGGCGAAGTGTTTTCGCTTTCGTATGAAATAGTTGACGATGAGCAATTGGTGATATCGGCCGATGCGGGATCGGTCGGGACCAATGCGTAGGGCGTGGATGTTCTTTCTACTCTGTTGTCTCTTCTTCCATAGCTTGCGCAGGTGGTATACGATTTGTGCGTGTGCGGTGAGTACGGCGCGGGCATGAGAAAATTCACCCTTTGTCGCAAAGAAGAGGAGCGCTATGTAGTCGAGGGCTAAGCGCAAGGGCGCTTTCCAGAGGAGGGCCGCGAGGGGTGTATTTTTTATCAAGCTGGCCAGGCTGTTGCGGAAGTTGAAGAGGGTCTTGGTGGGGTGGGTGTAATTTAGTGTGCCACCGCCGAGGTGGTAGATGGTGGAGGAGGGCTCTACACAGATGGTATAGCCAGCGCGTTTGAGGCGCCAACACAGATCAATTTCTTCCTGATGGGCAAAAAACCACGGGTCAAAGCCACCAATTTTATGAAATAGTTCGGCACGGATGAGCATTGCTGCACCTGTTGCCCAGAATATTTCGATGGGGTCGTCGTATTGCCCTTTGTCTTCTTCGACGGTATCGAGTAAGCGGCCTCGGCAGAAGGGATATCCCAGTAGGTCGATCCATCCGCCGCAGGCCCCAGCGTATTCGAAGTGCGTCTTTTGGCGGTAGGAGCGCACCTTTGGTTGGACGGCAGCGACATTGGGAAATCGGTGGAGACGCTGGAGCAGAGGTGTGAGGATGTCGCAGTCGATGTAGACATCGGAGTTGAGGAGGAAATAGTATTCGGCATCGATGTGTTGGAGTCCGCGGTTGTAGCCCTCGGCAAAGCCGTAGTTTTTGTCGAGCGCTACGATTTCAACTTCGGGATGGTGTTTTCGGAGGTAGTCGAGGGATGTATCGGTGGAGCCGTTGTCGATCACGACGATGCGATAATGGCCGAGGTGTGCACAGACGGGGGGGAGGAAGGTCTTCAGATGTTGTAGACCATTGTAATTGAGGATCGCTATGGCTACGGAGGTGTTTTTTCGCGATACGGGATGTTGTTGGAAATAGTGCATGACTTGATCTCTATCGCGGGCGATGGCGCGTTTTAGCTGGTTGAGGGAGTCGAATTTTTCGTCTGGTCGTATGAAATGGTGAAACTCGATGCGGATGGTTTTCTGATAGAGGTCACCTTCGAAGTCGAAGAGGTGGATTTCGACGACGCGTTGGTCGTTGTTATCCAGGGTGGGGCGCACTCCTATGTAGAGCATACCTGTGTACGAGCACTCATCGACGGAGGCACGGACGGCGTAGATGCCGTCGGCGGGAATGAGTTTGTAGGGATAGGAGATGTCGATATTGGCTGTGGGAAAGCCGAGCTGTCTGCCGAGGCGCATGCCTTTGACGACGGTGCCTTCCATGGTATAGGGGTATCCCAAAAGCGCATTGGCCGTGTGCACATCGCCACGGAGGAGCGCTCGGCGAATGGTGGTACTGTTCACCACGGTGTTGTCCATGCGGTATGGAGGGAACTCTTCTACGTCGAATGCGCCTTTTTCGGCGTAGGTGTTGAGCAATGCGATATCTCCTCGACGGCCGGCACCGAAGCGGTGGTCGTAACCCACTAGTATTTTGGAGGGATGAAAGAAGCGGATGAGGAAGTTTTCGATGTATTCTTCGGGTGATTGTTGGGCAAAGGCGTCGGTAAAGGGTACGACGACGAGGTAGTCGATCTCGGTAGATTGGAGGCGGCAGATTTTTTCCTCTTTGGTGGTGAGGAGGAACCGCGGTGGGGGTGTCGGAGAGAGGACGATGCGCGGGTGGGGTTCGAAGGTGATCGCTACAGAGGGTTGCTCTGCCTTTTGGGCGAGGTCCACAAGGCGGTGCATTAATGCCTGGTGGCCTCGATGGATGCCGTCAAAAGCTCCTACGGTAATAAGGGGGCGTCCGGGGATTGCGACATCGCGGAGTGATTCGATGACCTTCATAAGTTGGGCAAAAATAGGAACAAAATTCTACTGATAGGTCTAGCAAGGGGGATGTCTAAAGGCGGTTTTTTTCGTTTTTCGTCCAAAGACAACAAAACAAAAAATAAACTGTTAACACCAAATACCATGTGAAAGGCATACCTTTGTCGTAGAATGGAGCGTACTGGTACATTTTTCGTATATTGAAGATACAAACCCATACTAAAACCCCAGCATATGTTGACCCAAGCCACGGAATACATCCTTCACGCGGATCCCTCATACGTGGAGTGGCAATACGAGCAGTACAAATCCAATCCTGCATCGGTCACGGAGGATTGGCGCCGCTTTTTTGAGGGGTTTGAATATGCTTTACGATATGGCAATGGTAAGGGGGTGGAAGCGGTTCCACAGGAAGGGGTCGTTACAGGCATTGATATTGAAGGGGAGTTGAAGGTCTTTCGGTACATTCAGGCTTTTCGCTTTCGGGGGCATCTCATTGCGGACACCAATCCCATTCGCAAGCGCAAGGATCGCAAGCCGCATCTTGATCTGGAGGATTTTGGGCTGTCTGAAGCCGATTTAGATAGGTCGTTTTACGTGGGTAAGGAATTGGGGATGCCCGGTGCTACTTTGCGCGAAATTGTTGAGCGTCTGCGTCGCGTGTGGGCGGGTTCGATCGGATTGGAATGGGACTACATTCGGGATCCGGAGGAGTATCGGTGGCTCTTACAGAAGATGGAGGTGGAATACGAGCGGTATCAGCTGACGCGAGAGGAAAAACTCGACATTTTAAACAAGATTAGTGAGACGACGCTCTTTGAGGAGTTTCTTGGCAAAAAGTACCCCGGCGAAAAGCGCTTTTCTTTGGAGGGATCGGAGGCGGCCATTCCAGCCCTTGAGTTTATCATTCGAGAGGCGGTCGACCGAGGCATTGAGGAGATAGCGATTGGCATGGCCCATCGGGGGCGGCTCAATGTACTGGCCAACTTGCTCAACAAGACGTACAAACAGATTTTTTCCGAGTTTGAGGGGGAAAGCCCGAGGGATCTCACCATGGGCGATGGCGATGTCAAGTATCACATGGGATATTCGTCGATGAAATTCAGTAGGGATGGCAAGCGCTATTACATCAAGGTTGCTCCCAATCCGTCGCACTTAGAGAGCGTCGACCCCGTGGTGTTGGGCTTTGTACGCGGCAAGGACGATGTCGTTTATCACTCGCAGGGGACCAAGATTATGCCCATATTGGTGCACGGCGATGCGGCTATTGCAGGGCAAGGGGTGGTGTACGAAACGCTTCAGCTGTCGAGCCTTGAAGGGTATCAAGTCGGTGGGACGGTGCATCTCATCATCAACAATCAAATAGGATTTACGACGGATTTTGACGAGGCGCGTTCTTCTGATTACTGTACGAGTGTGGCCAGTGTTATACGGGCTCCTGTCTTTCACGTCAATGGTGATGATGTAGAGGCGGTAGTCTTTGTTGCTCGACTGGCTGCTGAGTGGCGACAGCGATTTCATCGCGATGTATTTATCGATATGGTGGCTTATCGCAAGCACGGCCACAACGAGGCAGATGATCCCAAGTATACGCAACCGCTGTTGTACAAACTCATCGCCAAGCATCCGGGCGTGCGTCAGATCTATCTCGACAAGCTCCTCGCCGAAGGCGTCATCACTCGAGAGGAGTTTGAGAGGTATGAGAGAGAATTTTGGAGCCAGCTACAGGACAAGCTGCGTCAAATCAAGGAGCAGCCTCTACCGTATACGTATCAGGAGCCTGAGTTGGCGTGGAAAAAACTGCGTCCCCCACGCGAAGAGGATTTCCACCAATCCCCTCCGACGGGCGTAAAGCGAGAGGTGCTCGATCACATCGTGCGGCACATCACCACGGTACCGGAGGGTTTTAAGCCGCTTCCGAAGCTGGTGCGACAGTTTAAGAGAGCAGCAACACACTATTTTGACGAGGGAAGGGTCGATTGGGCGACTGCGGAACTGCTGGCTTATGGCTCCATCATGATGGAGGGGAAGAATGTGCGATTGTCGGGACAGGACAGTAGGCGCGGCACCTTTGCGCATCGCCACGGAGTGATATACGACATCGAGAACAATGCTCCGCACAACCGCTTGGATGGTTTAGCAGAGGATGCGGGCAAGTTTTACATCTACAACTCACCCTTGTCGGAATTTTCGGTAGTGGGCTTTGACTACGGATATTCGCTCACTTCCCCCAATCACCTGGTCTTGTGGGAGGCGCAATTCGGTGATTTTGCCAACGGGGCGCAGGTCATCTTTGATCAGTACGTGTCGAGTGCCTATAGCAAGTGGCATCGCATGAGTGGGTTGGTGCTTTTGTTGCCTCACGGTTACGAGGGGCAGGGTCCGGAGCATTCTAGTGCGCGTTTGGAGCGGTGGCTGCAGCTGTGTGCGGAGCTCAACATGTGTGTGATCAATCCCACTACGCCGGCCAATTTCTTTCACGCGTTGCGCCGCCAGTTGGCATGGCCTTTCCGCATACCCTTAGTCGTCATGGCTCCGAAGTCGCTGTTGCGCCATCCGGAGGTCGTATCACCGGTCGAACAACTCGTCGAGGGGTGCTTTGAGGAAGTGCTCTGGGATGAGGACATCAATGCGGATGATCAAGTCAAGCGCGTCTTGTGTTGTTCGGGCAAGGTGTATTACGACTTGTTGGATTACAAGCGTGCCAATGGTATCCGCGATGTAGCCATCATTCGATTTGAGCAGCTCTATCCTTTCCCGATGAAAGAATGGCGTAGGATGCGTGCGCGTTTCAAACAAGCCGAGGTCGTATGGGTACAAGAGGAACCCGAAAATATGGGGGCGTATACGTATTTGCTTCGTATCTTGCGCGGCGAAACGTTTGGCTTGGTGTCGCGGCCCGAAAGTGCGAGCACGGCTACGGCGTTTAAGCGCGTACATCTGCAGGAGCGCGAGCAAATCATTCGCAAGGCATTTGAATTAGAGGAATAAAATGGTACTTCATGGCCATAGAAATTAAGATCCCATCTGTAGGAGAGTCGATTACGGAGGTGACATTGGCAGCGTGGCTGGTTGAGGACGGAGCGCAGGTGGAAGAAGACCAAGCCATTGCGGAAATCGAATCCGATAAGTCGACGATGGAATTGACGGCCCCCTCGGCAGGAATTGTGCGCATTAAAGTGCCGGAAGGGACCGATATAAAAGTAGGTGAGATAGTGGCTATTTTGGAGCCTGTTGAGGGTGGTCAACAAGTTGAGAAGCCCGACACCTCGGATAAGGGAGCTGCTACGATAGAAGAAGCAACTCCCGTCGCTTCGCCAGCAGCAGCAAAGATTTTAAGGGAGTACAACATTCCCTTAGAGGAGGTAGAAGGTACGGGTAAAGGAGGGCGCATTACCAAAGCGGATGCCTTGCGCGAAATACGCAAGCGCGAAGTATCTGCAAGCAAAGAAGAAGAGCAAAAGATGAAGCTGGAGGAACGGACCGCTCCAACGGCTCCGACGCCACAAGAACAAAAAGCCACGGAAGAGCACGCACCAACGGTCTCTACGAGTGTTGGACGCAAGATACATCGCAAGAAGATGTCGCGCATACGGCGTACCATCGCCGAGCACCTCGTCGAGGCCAAGAATCGCACTGCGATGCTCACCACATTCAATGAGGCCGACATGAGCGCCATCATCGCCTTGCGCAGTCAGTTTAAGGAAAAATTTAAGGAAAAATACGGGGTGAGCCTGGGCTTTATGGGATTTTTTATCAAGGCTTGTGCACAGGCACTGATGGAATTTCCCGAGGTCAACGCGCGCTTGGAGGGCGATGAAATCGTCTACCACGACTATGTAGACATCAGCGTGGCGGTAGCTGCTCCGAAGGGATTGGTCACTCCCGTGGTGCGCAACGCGCACTTGCTGAACATCGCCGAGATTGAAAGACAGGTGAAGTATTTGGCCGAACGTGCACGCGAAAACAAAATACAGGTAGAGGAGCTCGAGGGCGGGACTTTTACCGTGTCCAATGGCGGTGTATTTGGCTCGCTGCTGTCGACGCCCATACTCAATATACCGCAGACGGCCATTTTGGGAATGCACCGTATTCAGGAGCGCCCCGTAGTGGTGGATGGCGAAATTGTCGTTCGTCCGATGATGTATCTAGCACTCTCATACGACCATCGTCTCATCGATGGCAAGGAGGCGGTGAGCTTTTTGGTGCGCGTCGTGGAGCTGGTCGAAAATCCCGTTCGCATATGGCTTGGGATATAATTTGAGACCATCCAGGAAGCTCTTCTAATAATCACAAATATTTACATATATATATCTGAGAGGAAGTTTTTATACTTTTGCCCTCAGAAATTCTTTTAGGGCATGGATATCTATTTTATTGTACTCTGTATCCTTGCGCTTTTGGCCGTATCTGATTTGATTGTCGGAGTGTCCAATGATGCGGTCAACTTTCTCAATACAGCGGTGGGAGCGCGGGTGGCGAAATTCAAGTGGATATTGTTGGTGGCGGGTATAGGAGTCATCTTTGGTGCGGTGACATCGAGTGGGATGATGGAAGTGGCGCGCAAGGGCATCTTTCACCCACAGTATTTCACTTTTCATCAGATCATTCTCATCTTTTTAGCGGTCATGGTGACCGATGTGCTCTTGTTGGATGCCTTTAACACCCTTGGGCTTCCGACATCGACGACGGTATCTATTGTGTTTGAGCTCTTGGGCGCAGCTTTTGGTATGGCCGTGATGATTACGTTTTTCGATCGTGTGGGAGAGCATTCGGTCATGGATTACATTAATTCAAGCAGGGCGCTGGTCATCATATTGGGGATACTTTTATCGGTATTGATTGCTTTTTTTAGCGGGGCGATTTTGCAGTTCATCAGTAGATCGCTGTTTTCGTTTCGTTATGAGCGAGCGCCAGTGCTTTTGACCTTGATATGGAGTGCGGTGGTAGCGACGGCAATCACTTATTTTGTGGTCGTCAAAGGGGCCAAGTATGCCACTTTTATACCAGCATCGACGCGAAAGGCCTTCTTAGAACATCCGTGGATCATTTCGTCGTATGCATTGGCCTTCTGGTTTATTGTCTTGATCATTTTGAAGATACTCAAGGTCAATATATTTCGAGTATTGATTCTCTTTGGGACCTTTGCCTTGGCGATGGCCTTTGCGGGCAATGATCTCGTCAATTTTATTGGTGTTCCCTTGGCGGGATATTCGGCGTATGAGATCTACGCTCAATCGGGTGTAGACCCGGATAGCTTATTGATGGAAGGCCTTGCACACAAGGTTCCAACGCCCACGATATTGCTCTTTTTAGCGGGCGTAATCATGATGATCACGCTGTTTGTGAGCTCGAAAGCCCGTCATGTGACGGAGACAGAGGTCAGCCTTGGCCGGCAGGGGTGGGGTGAGGAACGCTTTGGTGCTTCGGCGCTCTCGCGTGCTATTGTACGCGGAGCGATCAATGTGGGTCAATTTTTTAAATATGTGACGCCGATCCCCGTGCAGAGCTATTTACGTCGGCGCTTTGACGACCGCCCTTTCAAGGAAAAGGTGAAAAAGCTCGGTCAGGACGCACCGATGTTTGACTACATCCGGGCATGTGTTACCCTCATGGTGGCCAGTATCCTGATTTCGATGGCTACTATCATGAAGCTACCCCTATCGACCACGTATGTGACCTTTATGACGGCCATGGGGACGAGTTTTGCCGATGGCGCTTGGGGTCGGGAAAGTGCTGTGTACCGCGTATCGGGCGTCTTTACGGTAGTCGGCGGATGGTTTGTTACGGCATTTTTGGCCTTTACCGTTTCGTTTATCATCGTCGGTGTGTTTTATTGGACGGGGTGGCCAGCAGTTTTTCTTATGCTCGCCTTGGTAGCCTACATCATCTATCGCACGCATAAGTACCACACCCTACAGCTCGAACGCAAAAAGGAAACCCGTCTCGAAGATTATCACATCCAGACGAAGAGCGATTTGATCCGGGCAAGTCTGGGGCAGATTGAGTATGTAGCCACACAAATAGATGCCATCATCCCCGATGCTATCGAGGGACTGTATAGAGAAGATGTACGCCAACTGACCAATGCAGTAAAGGTCTTCGACGACCTCAATGTCAAGACCAAGCGATGGAAAGACTCCTTAGACGAGACAATCGACAATTTACCCGAAGAGGTTCTGGACATTGCCCATTATTACGTGCAAGTGATGGATTACATCCGTGAGATCACCCACAGCATTTACCACATCGTGTATCCCGCTTACAATCACATACGGAACAATCACAAACCCATCAAGGAAGATCAAATGCACCAACTCCTCGAGCTGCATCAAAAAACCCGGGAGTTTTACATCCATTTTATACAAATACTCCAACAGGGAGATTTTAAAAAGTATGAAAAGCTCTTAAAGCAGCAGAAGAAGCTCATCAAGCTCAACAATGAAATCCGTAAGAGCCAAATCAAGCGAATTAAAAAGGGCATCGTCGGAACGCGCAACAGCTTGCTCTTCTTCAACCTCCTGGCCGAATTCAAGAATCTCGCCCTCTACGGACTCAACCTCTACAAGAGTCAACGCGATATGATCCTCAGCAGCCAGGGCAATCTCGTCGAAACCAACGAGGATACCGACGAAGAACTCGCATAGCTTTCCTATCGGATACAGCGAGGATAGAACCTCGTGTACTTTTAGTACAACTTTGCCGTTGATTACTTCAGGGACAACGAGAGAAAATGTGTTGCAACTCCATGTCGGATCAGAGGCTGTTCGTCCATGTGTATGGGGGTATACTTGTAGCGGTCTTAGCGTTGTTGTCTGGTGTACAATCTCAGCTGCCGCCCTATCCGCATACGCCGGAGCGTCCGGACTGCGATACTCTTCATAATGTAGTAGTTTGTGATCCCTACAGGTGGCTGGAGGATCTCGATCATCCCGAGGTCGAACGCTGGGTAGAGGCACAGCGACAATATGCGCGCAATTACCTCGACGCGATCCCGTGGCGGGAGGCCTTGCGCGACACACTCCGCGTGATGTTGCAGGCCGATGTGCCGTTGGTACCGTATTGGGTGCAAGGTACGCTCTATTACACGCTTGCCAAGGCCAATTTAAACCAACCCATTTTAGTACGCTATAATCCGAAAGGGCATCGGGAGGAGGTACTTATTGATCCCAATCAATGGTCGGATGATGGGACGGTATCGCTGATGTCGTTGCATTTCGACAGAGATGGCCGTTATCTGGCCTATCAAGTAGCTCATTCTGGATCGGATTGGCGCGTTGTGCGAGTGATGGATTTACACACTAACGAGGTGCTCGACGATAGCTTGACAGATGTTAAATTTTCAAATATTGCTTGGTCGAAAGACGGCTTTTACTACAGCCGTTTTATTGGGGGAGAGGGGCAGAGGGGTACTTTTTCGGAGTTGCGCCGTCAAGCGATCTACTACCACAAGATAGGCACGTCCCAGTTGGAGGATCAGCGCATCTACCTCCCCCGTGCAGTGCGTACCTACGTACAGGCCCATGTCACCGACGATGGGCGATGGCTCATTGTGCACGAGATGCGTACTACATCGGGCAATCGCGTACTGGTCAAGCGCAACCACACGCAGGATACGATTCGCTACCTCGTAAGCCACGACGACAAGCGCTACCAATGGATCGGTATAGTAGGCGATACCTTCCTCTACCGCACCAATGATGGATTTGTCAATTATGGGGTAGTGGGGCTGTATTTTGACTCCAGCGGAGAGGTGAGGCGGAAGGTTTTTATCCCTGAGCGGAACGAGGCCCTCACCAACGCCTGGTGGTTTGATGGCATTTTTGTGCTCCACTATTTAAAGGATGCCAAGAGCCATGTAGTGATACGTGATGCGGAGAGGGAGCGAGCGATGCCGTTGCCGGGCCCAGGTACGGTACGCCATGTGCGTTGGGCAAAGGACGAGCGTGCCCTCTACTACGTGTACACCTCCTTTATTCATCCCAACGCGATTTATCGGTATAAAATGGTGGACCACAAGAGCGAGGTCTACCTTTCGTCCCATCTACCATTTCATACGGAAGACTACATTACAGAGGAGTATTGGTATCCGAGTCACGATGGTACGCGCATACACGTGTTTGTGAGCCGTCATAAGGAAGTGGATATAACCGAGCCGCAGCCGGTCTTGCTCTATGGATATGGGGGATTTAACATTCCCATTACGCCTTCCTTTAGTGTGGAGCGGGCGGCGTGGATGCGTGGTGGGGGTGTCTATGTTGTGGCCAATTTGCGCGGGGGTGGAGAATACGGTGAGGCATGGCATCGACAGGGGACGAAGAGCCAAAAGCAAAACGTGTTTTACGATTTTCAATGGGCGGCGCAGTGGCTGATCGACACGGGATGGACGAGCAGTGATTTACTTGCCATCGAAGGGCGGTCGAATGGAGGCTTGTTGATAGGGGCATGTATCACCCAACGTCCCGATTTGTATCGCGTGGCAGTACCCGTCGTGGGAGTCCTCGACATGTTGCGCTATCATCTCTTTACGATTGGCTGGGCCTGGGCTTCCGATTATGGGATCAGTACCAGGGCTTCGGATTTTTCGTACTTACGTCGATATTCGCCTGTGCACAATGTCGTTGATGCACACTATCCGTCGACGCTCATCATGACTGCCGATCACGATGATCGCGTGGTGCCGTCGCACTCTTATAAATTTGCTGCCCAGTTGCAAAAACACCAGCGGGCATCTCGCCCCGTCTTGCTTCGAGTCGAACACGGTGCGGGTCATGGTGCCGGTAGGTCGAAAGCACAACATCTGGCCGAGATGACCGATAAATTGGCATTTATTTGGTATGAAATGGGGCGACGTCCCCAATGGAGATAGGATAAGAAAAGGATCCATGACGACCTACCAGGTGCTCATACGATTTGTCGACTATTTGATCGTAGCGCTATTGATTTACTACTTGTATCGCTTGTTGCGGGGCACGCGCGCGTTTAATATCTTCCTGGGGCTCTTGTTGATCTATTTTTTGGGATGGTTGGTGCGATGGCTCGACATGCGATTGCTTTCTACCATTTTAGAGCAGTTTCTCAACATCGGAGTCATTGTGATAGTGATCATCTTTCAGCCTGAGATTCGGCGCTTTCTCCTCATTTTGGGCAAAAATGCCTATGATCGGCGCCTCAAGAAGCTTGCGTCCATCTTTAATTATCGAGAGGGCGAGCTTTTGACGCGCGAAGAAATCGGTGAGATTGTCGATGGAGTGCGCGCGATGAGTCGCCAGAAGCTCGGTGCTCTAATCATCATCCTCAAAGACGAAAGTCAGCTGGTATTCGATACGGGGGTAGACATCGATGCCTTCATACGGAGGGATCTATTGCTCGCTATCTTTGACAAGGATAGTCCCTTACACGATGGAGCAGTGACGATTTATGCCCACCGCATTCAAAAAGCACGCGTAATTTTACCCATTAGCAGACGAGAGAAATTGCCATCGGTATTGGGCTTGCGCCATCGCGCAGCCATGGGTATTACGGAAAGCGTCGATTGCCTAGCGATCATTGTATCGGAAGAAAACGGGAAGATTTCGCTCTCGCGCGAAGGCAATATCGAGTACGATGTGTCGATCGAAAAGCTCGAGCAGGTGCTCCATGAAGAATTTGTCGAGCCCCTCAGCTCTCACGCCAATGGCGATTGGACACGTCGCTTTAAGTTTCCTACTCCACAACGCTAAGGGCGTATCTTCGACGTCGAGATGAGCCACAGACCGATAAAGGTCAACAAACCATTGAGGGCAATGATGGTAAAGCCAAAGCGAAAGCCTCCGAGCAAAGTCTCCGAATAGGAGTCAATCAAATAAGACAGCACAGGGGCGGCAATGACGACGAGGGGAATCCATCGATCGCGCACGGGATTGTGCATCAGCATGCCAAAGCTGAACATCCCAAGCAGAGGGCCGTAGGTGTACCCTGCTACGCGAAACAGGCTGTTGATGACAGCATCGTCGTTGATCCAATAGTACAGTAAAATGATGGCGAAGAGCAAGCTCGCAAAGGCCGCGTGTACGCGTTTTCGGATTTGGGTCTTTTGTTGCTCCGTCTTGGTCACATCCGACGGTAGGCGCAGTATGTCGATGCAAAAGGAAGTCGTCAGGGCAGTCAGCGCACTATCTGCACTGGAGTAAGCGGCCGCTATGAGTCCAATGATAAAGGAAAGGCCAATGGCGGGACTCAAGTACTTTAAGGCGAGCAAAGGATAGAGCTCGTCGGTGCGGTTGGGAATCTCAATACCGTTATTCCACGCATAGATGTAGAGTAGGCCACCCAGGCTCAAGAATACCATTTTCACCACAAAGAGGACTGCAGCGAAGAGGGTCATGTTTTTCTGTGCATCGCCGATATTGGGGCAACTGAGGTTTTTTTGCATCATATCCTGATCCAGCCCTGTCATGACGATGGCGATGAGTGCCCCGGAGATGAATTGTTTGTAAAAATTGTTGGGATCCGACCAGCCGTTGTCGAAAAAAAACCACTGAGCGAGATCGTATTCCCTCAACAGTCGCGGAATGTCCAACCATCCGGCGTCGAGGGTATGTAAGATAGCTCCAATCGTCAGAACGACTGCGGTGAGCATGCTGACCGTCTGCAGGGTGTCGGTCCATACGATGGTCTTAATGCCTCCTCGATAGGTATAGGTCAGTATTAATAAAATCGTAATGGCCACTGTATGCCAAAACTCCAGACCCATGGGGCCCGTCACAAACCGATCCAATACGAGGGCCACCAGAAAAAGCCGAAAGGCGGCGCCGATCGTGCGCGAAAGCAGAAAGTAAAATGCCCCCCACAGGTACGCATTGTTGCCAAAGCGCTGGCCGAGATACTCGTAGATCGAAGTGAGATTGCGGCGATAGTACATGGGCATGAGCACAAAGGCGATGACAGCGTACCCCACCATGTATCCCATGACCATTTGCATATACGAAAACTTCATATTGGGACCTTCCGTTCCCACTACACCAGGTATGGAGATAAAAGTCACCCCAGAAAGAGTCGTACCGATCATGCCAATGGCGACCAATAGCCAGGGGGATTTTCTGCTGCCGATGTAAAAATCTGCATTGGTTGCCGATCGACCTGTCCAATGGGACAATATCATCAGCAATCCAAAATAGAGGGCTACGACTATGAGTATGTGGATCGGTTCGAGCATTGGACGTAAAATAAGCGATTTAAGAGATGGACAAATTTATAAAATCTCCCAGGCGAGCCGATAGCGGGAGAGAGGGAGTAAAAAATTTTTTTATAAATTTGTGGATAAGTGGAAATTATTATCGCAAAGGCTGGCTGACCCGTAAAATTTTACTCGGATGAAGGCAAAAGTGTTGTATATTTTATCATTTTGCCTCTGTGTTTCCCCATACCTACGGGGGCAGAAGTATCTGGGAGGAGGCCATGGACAAGTGCAGGCGGTCTACAGCAGTGATGAATGGGTGGAGCCGTATCCAGGTACTTTTGTGGCGAAGGCGGAAAACACCATCAACGGCCGTGGGCTCGATGCCAAGCTCATGGAAGCATCGAGGTTTTTATCTCAGGCTACCCTCGGATACGATATGGAAGTGGTCGAGGAGGTAGCCCAAAAGGGCATTGAGCAATGGTTAGAAGAGCAGTTTGACCAGCCGCCCCCCAACATGCACGATTTAACACAGGAAATCTTCGAGATATCCAATGCCTACAGTGTAGAAGTAGGGGGCACGGACCCCGAGCGACTTCCTCAGAGGCCGTCGTATTACCACTTTCTCTACGCCTGGTGGGAATACAATGTCTTCAATCGGCGGGATATGCTGAGGCAGCGGGTGGCCGAGGCCTTGAGTGAAATCTTTGTCGTGTCGTACGAAGATGCCAAGCTGCGCGCTCGCGGCCTCTCACTGGCTGCCTACTGGGACATCTTGACGCGCAACGCCTTCGGCAATTTTTACGACCTGCTGCACGACATCACCTATAGCCCAACGATGGGATTGTATCTATCGCACTTCAACAACCCCAAGAGCGATCCTTCAAAGAATCGCCATCCCGACGAAAACTATGCGCGTGAAATCATGCAGCTCTTTACTATCGGGCTGTACGAGCTCAATATCGACGGCACGCGCAAGAAAGATGCGCAGGGCAACGACATCCCCACCTACGACAACGACGACATAAAGGAGCTCGCCAAGGTCTTCACTGGGCTATCGGCATCGGAAGTGGTCGAAAATCCGTACTACGACACGGCGCGATTTAATATCTATTGGGGATGGACGGACTTCTCAAAGCCGATGCGGATGTACGAGGAGTGGCACGAGCCGGGAGAAAAGCGTCTCTTCGGTGGCAAAGTGGTGATACCCGCCGGTCAGTCGGGCGATGAAGATATTGCCATGGCCCTTCAAGCGCTGTTTCAACATCCCAATGTGGGACCCTTCATCGCACGGCGGCTCATCCAACGCCTGGTAAAATCCAATCCCACACCACAATACATCCGCGATGTGGCGGAGGTCTTCAACGACAACGGCCATGGGGTACGAGGCGATCTCAAAGCAGTCATACGCGCTATTCTCCTCCATCCTGAAGCGCGCGACTGTGCGTGGATGTATCATCCCACCAACGGAAAGTTGCGCGAGCCCTTGCTGCGCTATACCCATTTTGCCTTTGCTATGCCCAAAATTCATCCCTATGGCTATTACTGGAACGTGGGCACGGATTTCGGCGAACGCGTGGGCCAAAACATACTGGGGTCACCTTCGGTATTCAACTTTTACAGCCCAGATTACGCGCCCTTAGGGCCCCTTCGAGATAGGGAGTATGTGGCTCCGGAGTTTCAGATACTCAACACGCGTACGGTCATCGAATGGGGCAATTACGTCTACCAGTTTGTACACTGGGGCAACTTGCTGGACGATTGGACGAGCGTGCCGGCGCGCACCACCGTCGATCTGCGGCACCTGTACGACTATGCGCGGACGGGTGAGCCTCTCACCAATTACTTAGATATATTGTTTACTTACGGTGATTTGAGTGATCAGACGCGCAAGGTGTTGCGCGATATCTACGAAACACGCCGCCGCAGTGGTCATTTCGTCAGGGATCGCGTGCGCCTCGGTTTGTACCTCGTCTTGATTTCACCAGATTATCTGATCAAAAAGTAGTACCCCATCAAAGTATCGTTCCTATGAAAAAGACATCGCGAAGGGAGTTTA
Source organism: Saprospiraceae bacterium (assembly GCA_015490715.1). GTDB lineage: Bacteria > Bacteroidota > Bacteroidia > Chitinophagales > Saprospiraceae > S141-43. The sequence goes on from WFXH01000094.1 coordinate 28,459, forward strand.
TGAAATGGTTGAGCGCGGTAGGGCTCGGCATGTCGACGTACAACACATGGGGCAGTATGCGCATGCTCTCCATGACCAGTATGTGGAACAGTGCGACGTTTTACGACAACGACTACAAAGCCCTGGTCTGCCTCTTCCTCAGTGGGGGAAATGACTCGTACAACATGCTAGTACCGCTTGACAATCGCGCATACAATGATTATGCTACGACGCGGTCGGAGCTGGCGTTGGACAAGTCGAAGTTGTTAAAAATCAATCCCCTCAATACGCGGGGGAAGAAATACGGCCTGCATCCTTCGCTGCAAAACATGCAGCAGCTCTTTGAGAGCCGCCACCTCGCCTTTTTAGTCAACATCGGCGCGCTGATCCAGCCGACAGAGCCCGAAGAGGTGCGCAAAAAGAGTGTGCCCCTGCCCTTAGGACTCTTTTCTCACTCCGACCAACAAAAACACTGGATGACCGCCATGCCCCACCGACGCACCTCAGTGGGGTGGGGAGGCCGCATTGCGGATCGCATGCGCGATGTCAATCCCGACAACTCCATCTCGATGAACATCTCCATCAGTGGGTCCAACATCTTCCAGCAAGGCGAGTCCACCATTGAGTTTACCGTCTCACCTCGAGGCAACACTTTTGGTTATTACAACTACGGAAAAGAAGATTACTGGCGCTACTATGTCGACTATTCACGCGGTATCGACAGTCTCTCGGAGGCCCGATATAACGATCTGTTTCGCGACACTTATGCCGGCATCATGCGCAATGCACGCGATGCGTATATACTCTTTTCGGAGGCCTTGCATTCGATCGATCCCATAAGCACTGCCTTCCCCGAGAGCCGCTTGGGCGATGCCATGAAGCGCATCGTCGAGATCATCCAGTCCAACAAGGTGCTCGGCTTTCGCCGTCAGATCTTCTTCGTACGGATGGGAGGGTGGGACAACCACGACGAATTGCTCAACAATCACGAAGATAACCTGCGCGTAGTCGACCAGGCAGTGGGTGCGTTTTGGCAGGCACTCGAGGAGATCAATGCTACGCAAAACGTCGTCTTGTTTAACATGACGGAGTTTGCGCGTACTCTGACCTCAAACGGTAACGGTACGGACCACGCCTGGGGAGGCAATGTCTTCGTACTCGGTGGGCCAGTGCGTGGGAAGCGCATTTATGGCGAGTATCCCTCCCTGGCACTGAAGGCCGACCGCATGATCTATCGTCAAGCCCTGGTGCCGACGCGCTCGATCGACGAGTACTTTGCCGAATTGGCCAAGTGGTTTGGCATGCACGATTCCGATATCCATGAAATTTTCCCCAATTTGAGCAACTTCCACGAGATGCGTCGTGGGTTGCCTTTTGGATTTTTACAGGTGTAAAAAAGATTTTCAATGATGTGTCGCACAATTTTATGCTGGTACTTCACAGTTTTTTTGCTTCTCAGCAGTTTGAAGGTAGGGGCGCAGTGTTATCCCGATCGGCACAACACGACGTGGTTTGATGCGTGGATTTCGTGCCGCAAGGCTCCCAATCCCAATCCTCAACGCGATAGCAGTCACTGGATACTGTACGATTTTGGCGAGCTGTATGAAATCAACAGCGTCCACTTTTGGAATCTCAATGCTCCCAATTTCGTCGATGATGGAGTGCGTCGTATGGCCATCGATGTGTCGCGCGACGGTATGGATTGGAGGGAAGTGGGCGTCTTTACGGTGGGGAAAGCTCCTGCCTTGAGTCGCTACGAAGGCGAAGACCTGCTGGATTTTCCCGTCGTGGTGGGCAGGTATGTCTTGATTACCGTTTTGGAGAGCTGGGGCGGAGCATGTGCGGGATTTAGTGAAATTCGCTTTGGTGTTGATTCCGTCATCACCACCGACGTCGACAACACGGCTCCGCAGGAGCAGCGACAATGGTATTTCGACATCACCCCCAACCCCTCTTCATCCAATCCCGTGATGGTACGCGTCTATTACGCTCCTTCGGGGCAGTATACCGTTGAAGATGTGATGGGTAAGATCCTCACACAGGGCAAATGGGAAGGTGCACCACCGGTGGTCGAAATTCCCATCGACCTACCGCCTCAAAGGGGAACGTTTGTCATCAAGCTGCACTCCGGCAAACATGTACAGAGTCGCTTGCTGATACGCCTCTAAGCTCAACGATTTCATACAAGTCATAGAAAAAACAAACAAGCCGAAGAATGGATAAATGGGTGTTCATTATTGTGTTGTTGGTGGGATGCCTTTCCGATGGGTTCTCCCAGGGGCGCACTATTGGTGCGGGATCAAACTATCGGGGCGTGCGCGTGCTGGCCAGCGATAGCTATGCCTACTACTCCGACAGCCTGTACGTGGCGGCACCGATCCACACGATCGACGGACACGGCATGGATGGTCGCCTTGCGGAAGCTGCGCGATTGCTCAGTCAGGCGAGCTTGGGATATGACCTAAAGATGATCCATCAAGTAGCCGATATGGGCATCGAGGCGTGGATTGAAGACCAATTTGAAAAAGAGCCCCCTGATTTTATCCAATTGACGCGCGAAGCCTACGACGCCGAAGTGGCCTACATGCTCGGAGTGGGTGGGGTGGATTCCTCTGAGCTGCCCGATGACATCTATTTTTATCACTTCCTCTATGCGTGGTGGCAGTATCAGGCTTTTAATGCCCATGATGTGTTGCGACAGCGAGTGGCGGAGGCCTTGAGTGAAATCTTTGTCGTGTCCTATTTCAACGATCGGCTGAGTAGTCGAGGTCTCGGGCTGGCATATTATTACAACCTGCTCTTGAAAAACGCCTTTGGCAATTTTTACGATCTCTTGCGAGATATCACCTATAGCCCGGCCATGGGCATGTATCTATCGCATTTTCAAAATCCCCGTACGATACCTGAGGAAAACCAGCATCCCGACGAGAATTATGCGCGTGAAATCATGCAGCTCTTTACCATAGGACTTTATGAACTCAATCCCGACGGCACGCGCAAGAAAGATGCCCAGGGGCGCGATATACCGACCTACGACAACGACGACATTTCCGAGCTGGCCAAGGTGTTTACGGGATTGGGGGCATCGGCTATTATCGACAATCCCTATGTGGATACGCCGAGCTGGGACATCTGGTGGGGCTGGGTCGATTTTACGCAGCCCATGCGCATGTATGAAGATTGGCATGAGCCTGGAGAGAAACGGCTTTTCGGAGGCAAAGTCGTCATACCTGCAGGGCAAACCGGCGATGAAGACATTGCCATGGCCTTGCGCGCATTGGTTGATCATCCCAATGTGGGTCCTTTTATCGCTCGTAGGCTTATTCAGCGCCTGGTCAAATCCAATCCCACGCCGGAGTATATCCGCGATGTGGCTGCCGTGTTTGACGACAACGGCCATGGGGTGCGAGGGGATATGAAGGCCGTCATTCGCGCGATTTTACTTCATCCCGAAGCGCGAGAGTGCCAGTGGATAGAGCATCCCTCTGCCGGCAAATTGCGCGAACCACTCTTGCGCTATGTACACGTGGTACGCGCCCTACCCAAAGATCACCCTTACGACCTGTATTGGAACGTGGGATATACCTACGGTACGGAAGTGGGACAAAACATGTTTGGTGCACCCAGCGTGTTCAACTTTTACAAGCCCGATTTTGTGCCCAACGGTGTATTGCAAGAGCGAGGCCTCTTCGGGCCGGAGTACGAAATCCATCACACGCAATCCTCTATTGAGTGGATCAATCGCGTCTTCATCTGGACGCATTGGGAGTCGTTAATGTGGGATTGGACACCTATAGAAGCTTCGACTACTGCAGATTTCTATAAGCTATACGGTTTGGCGCGCATGGGAGAGCCGTTTATCAACTATTGCGATCTCGTCTTTGCGCGAGGGATGATGAGCGACCAGACGAGGCAGTTGATTAGAGACGCCTTTCGCACTTTACAGACGACGACTTCTTACAAAGAGGACCGCGTCCGCCTTGCGCTGTTTTTGACGCTTATTTCACCAGATTTTACTGTTTTAAAATAAGCTTGGCCGTGGATAAAAATCGAAAAATTGCACGCAGGAAGTTTATCAAGTACCTGAGCAGCCTGGGGCTCGGCATCAGTACCTCCAATGCGCTGGGGGGGCTGCATCTGCTTCAGCATCACGGATTTTACAACAATGCGGTCTATTACGACGGCAATTACAAGGCGCTCATATGTATCTATCTCAGTGGAGGCAATGATTCGTTTAACATGCTCGTACCTCTGGAGGCGAAGGCGTATGCCGATTATGCGTCCACGCGTTCGGAGCTTGCGATCGATCGCACGCGCCTTCTGCCGATTCGGCCGCTCAACACCAATGGCAGGGAATACGGCTTACATCCGGCGATGAAAAATATCCAGCGCCTTTTCGAGAGTGAGCAGCTCGCCTTTGTGGTCAATATCGGCACCCTCATACAGCCGACGACGCCGGAAGAAGTGCTCACAGAATCGGTGCCGCTGCCGCTGGGATTGTTTTCGCACTCCGACCAGACCCACCAGTGGATGACGGGTTGGCCCCACGAGCGCACATTAAAGGGGTGGGGAGGTAAAATAGCCGATCGGATGCAGAGTCTGAATCCCTCTGGAGAAATTTCGATGAACATTTCCCTCAGCGGCACCAATGTCTTCCAACAGGGGCACCACACCATTGAGTTTTCCGTCAGTGTCGATGACGAGTTGCTCGGGATTATCAATTACGGCATGGAAGATTATTCGATCTATTGGTCGGAGTACACGCGAGGGATCGACTCGACGTTGGAGCGCCATTATGCGCATCCCTTTGATAGGGCTTATGTCGAAGTGCTTCGCAAGGCGCGCGATGCATATCGGGATTTTAATGCGGCCATGCAACAGGTTGGTCCTTTGCAGACTCCCTTTGAAGACGACGAGCTCAGCAAGGCGATGCGTCGCATAGTTCAAATCATTAAGGCCAATCAGTACTTGGGCTTTCAGCGACAAATCTACTTTGTCGAAGCTCCGGGCTGGGACAATCACGACGAACTGTTGAACAACCACGCCGAACTACTCGAAAACCTCGATACCGCTGTAGGATCGCTTTGGGACGGCCTGGTCGAGATAGGTGCGCAGGATCAGGTGGTGGTGTTTGTGATGACGGAGTTTGCGCGCACGCTCACGTCCAATGGCAACGGCACCGACCACGCATGGGGGGGCAATGTCTTTGTACTTGGTGGACAGGTGCGAGGACGCCGCTTTTACGGGGAGTATCCCGACCTGTCGCTGGGGGCGGATCGCATGATCTATCGCCAGGCCCTCGTGCCCACGCTTGCCACGGATCTCTACTTTGCCGAGCTCGCTCGCTGGTTTGGCTTGCACAATTCCGATATCCACGAGATCTTTCCCAATTTGAGCAACTTTCACTCGATGTCGCAGGGCATGCCCTTGGGATTTTTGCCGGGGTGAGGGGTGTCTTTGGTATGAAATGGTGCGTGTGGAGAGGAGCAGGCAAGACACATGTATGCCGTAGGTAGCATGCAGGTGCGGAGCAGAGCGCTAATTGTATTTCGCCTGCCAGCTCATGGGGATTTCGGAGAGCACGGTATAGATATCCCCTTGATTTTCCATGGCTTTTTTCCAGCACTTATAGAAGGGCACCTTGAAGACGTAATTTCGGTCGCCGTGGCCGACAAACCAGGAGCCGCGTTCGAGTTCGTCTTCGAGTTGGCCGGGGGCCCATCCGGAATACCCTACGTAAAAGCGGATTTTGTTGCTTGTGATGAGTTTTCGGTCGACAAAGATTTTGAGCTTTTCGAAGTTGCCCCCCCAATAGAGCCCGTAGCCGATGGGCGTGCTGTCTTCTAAGAGGTCACCATAGGTGTGGATGTAGTGGATGGTGTTGGTCTGTACGGGTCCACCGTACCAGGCCAAACCGTTAAAACGCGGGAAGTCGGAGATGAGGCGTTCGACGCTCAGTTGGAGGGGTTTGTTGAGAATAAATCCGACGGCACCTTCTTCGGGGGAATAATCGGCAAGGAGGATGACGGACCGCGTAAAGGGTGGTGAGTGGAGATAGGGTTGTGCGATGAGGATGCGTCCCGGTTGTAAGTCCACTTTGGAATTCATAAGAGCGAGTAATTAAATGGTCTGGACGGGTATATCCCGTCGTATTTTTTTGAGCAAGCCGGTGAGCACTTTGCCGTTTCCACCGACTTCGACCATCTGTGTAATGCCGTCGTGGATCATCTGTTCCATTGTGTTAGTCCAACGAACTGGGGCAGTCAATTGTTTTGACAGGTTTTCGACAATTTCGTTGATGTCGGTGTGTGGCTGGGCGTCGACATTTTGGTAGATCGGACATTTGGGGGTGCGGAAGGTGGTACGTCGTATTTGTGCTTCGAGATGTTGTTGGGCGGGGGCCATGAGTGGGGAGTGGAAGGCTCCACCTACGTTGAGCAAAATGGCGCGCCGAGCGCCTGCATCTTTGAGGAGCTGGACGGCTTTTTTGACGGCTTCGACTTCGCCAGAGATGACGAGCTGGGAGGGAGAGTTGTAATTGGCAGGGACGACGATGCCGTCGACCTGTCGGCAGAGGGCTTCGATGCGCTCAAAGTCCAATCCGACGATGGCGGCCATCGTACCGGGATGGAGTTCGCAGGCCTTTTGCATTGCAAGGGCCCGCTCGCGGACGAGGCGGAGACCGTCTTCGAAGTCGACGGCATCGGCTGCAACCAGGGCCGTCCACTCGCCGAGGGAGTGTCCCGCCACGGCGTCAAACTGCAGCGGCTCCTCCATGGCATAGAGTCGCGCCAACGAATGCAGAAATATGGCCGGCTGCGTCACATCAGTGCGCTTGAGATCTTCGTCCGACCCTTCGCGCATCAGCTCCAGGATGTCAAAGCCCAGGATATCGATGGCCGCTTCAAAGAGTTGGCGCACACGTGGTGTATCGGGGATGTCCTTGCCCATACCCACATACTGTGCACCTTGTCCCGGAAACAAAAATGCCGTCTTCACCGTCAGTGGAGTTTTTTCATTCCGATGAGGTTGAGAAATTCCATGCGCGTCTCAGTGCGAGTAAAAGATCCAGTAAAGGCCGAAGTGGTGGTGATGGAATTTTGCTTTTCTACCCCTCGCATCATCATGCAGAGGTGTTGTGCTTCGATGACGACTGCTACGCCGTGTGGTTGTAGTGTTTCCTCGATGCTCTGGAGGATCTGATGGGTAAGGCGCTCTTGGACTTGAAGCCTACGAGCAAAGACGTCAACGACGCGCGCCAGCTTGCTCAGTCCCACGATTTTACCGTTGGGAATATAGGCGATATGGGCCTTGCCGATAAAGGGCAACAGATGATGTTCGCAGAGGGAATACAGCTCGATGTCTTTGACGATGACCATTTCACTGTAGGCCTCGTCGTATAGGGCCGAACGGAGTATAGAATTGGCATCTTGGGTATAGCCCCTGGTCAAAAACTGCCAGGCTTTGGCTATGCGCATAGGGGTATTTTGTAAGCCTTGTCGGTCGGGATCTTCGCCCAATAGGCGAATGACCTCGCGGAAATGCCTGGCCATTTCCGCGGCCTGCTTGAGACGGTCGTCTGAGGTCGTTTTCATAGCGCAAAGGTACGCATTTTCACTTCCATTGAACGGTGTGAAAATTCGAGGAAGATCGAACTGCCCTTGAGGGGATTGCGTTTATAGTATTTCCTCTTTGAAGAGGGATTCCAAAGTAAGGTTGGTTTTTCTCGTGAAATGGTGGGTGCTCCGTGTGAGGCAACTACCGTTTCATACAAGTCGACAACTATTTCATACATAGGTGCTACCTTTGAACTGGAAAATTACGACGAGCGATGACATCCGACCGACCACTGATATTGGTGACCAATGACGATGGGATTGTAGCGCCGGGGCTTCGCGCACTTGTAGAGGCAGCGAAGAAATTCGGTCGTGTCGTCGTGGTGGCTCCCAATGCACCGCAGTCTGGGCAAGGGCATGCCATCACCATAGAGGTACCCATCCACATCGATCGCATTGAGTTGTTTGAAGGAGTGGAGAGCTACGAATGTACGGGTACCCCTGTCGATTGCGTCAAGCTTGCGACCAATGTCATCTTGAAGGGACAGCGGATTGACTTGTGTCTTTCGGGCATCAATCACGGCTCCAACGCATCGATCAACATTTTATACTCCGGCACGATGTCGGCTGCTATGGAGGCTTCGCTGGAGGGAATTCCCTCTATTGGATTTTCGCTGGACAATTATTCGATGGATGCCGATATGCGGCCTGCACAACACATTGCTGAGCGCATTATCGACTACGTGTTGCGGTACAAGATGCGCGATGCGCTGTTGTGGAACGTCAATATTCCCGACCTTCCTCTGGAGCAAATCAAGGGCATCAAATTAACTCGCCAGGCGAAGGGCAAGTGGCAGGAGAGCTTTCAAGAGGGCATCAATCCGAGAGGGAGGAAGTACTATTGGCTCACGGGCACGTTTGTCCCACAGGATAACGGAAGCGATACGGATCTCAAAGCGTTGAAGGAGGGATACGTATCGATTGTGCCGACGGGACACGACTTAACGGTACGCTCGGCGCTTCAGTCCAACAAGGACGTAGAAGGCATATTATGAGGGGGGATTGTCGAGGGGAAGATTGTCGATGAGGCGTACGTCTTTGACCCAGCATGCTAAGAGGGCGATCTTTTGAGGGGCGTCATTCCAGGTTTGTAATTCACGGAAGGTTTGGGCATCGCATACGACGAGATACTCGAGGCGAAAGTCGGGCAGGTCGAGCAAGGCTTGGGCGCGTTGGACGGCGGTAGGCAGGGGTACCTCGTCACGGTACATTTGCTCGAGATAGACAAGTGCTTCGAAGAGTCGAGAGGCGCGCAGGCGGTCAAGGGCCGAGAGGCGTTGGTTGCGCGAGCTCATCGCCAAACCGCTTGGCTCCCGCACGGTAGGTACTTCGACGATTTCGACGGGTAGCTGAAAGTGGTGGAGCATCTTGCGGATAACGGCGATCTGCTGGTAGTCCTTTTGGCCGAGGTACAATCGATGGGGCTGCACGATGTCGAGCAAGCGCTTGACGACCTGTGCTACGCCCTGGAAGTGGCCAGGACGGTGGGCTCCTTCCAAAATTTGATCCAAACCGCCCAAGTCGATGGGTTTCCATGCATCCCTACCGTGGGGATAAATTTCGCTTTCGGTAGGAATGAAGACCACGTCGACCCCCTTGCTTTCGAGCAGGGCCAAGTCGGCATCGACCGTGCGAGGATAAAGGAGGTAGTCTTCGGGATCGTTAAACTGCGTGGGATTGACGAAGATGCTCACCACCGTGCAATCGTCGCGTCGAAGGGACTGGCGTACCAGCGCGAGGTGGCCTTCGTGCAGGGCGCCCATCGTGGGGACAAAGCCAATCGTCTGGTCCTCACGGATGGTAGATAAGTGGGATTGAAGAGCCTGGACTGTACGAAAAGCCTTCATCGCTCGATGTGTTCGTTTGCTGTAGGATAAACATGCAGCAAGAGAGATTTAGTACGCGTCGAATCCTAAAATGTCGTAACTTGTCGACACTTCAAGCGTGTGCATGATGAAATGGGATCGATGGATAGTAGGTTTTGTCGTTGGCTTAGTCGTGCCGGTCGTAGGGTATGCGGTAATGTATTTGGTTGTCGAAACGATCAATGAACTGCTCGATGAGGGATTGCCGAGGTTTTTTTTGCGGCCGCGGACGCACTATTTGCTTGCCCTGGCCTTTAACATCGTGCCTGTCCACTGGGCGAACGATCGGTATTACACCAATGTGGTGCGTGGATTGGTAACGGCCACCATGCTGTATGCGGCGGTATGGCTGTGGCTCTTTTATCGCGAGGTACTATGAGTAGACGCTAAAAAGAGCTAAAAAGCTGGGACTACAGTGGGCAAGCGGGTCTTCTTCATAGCAGGAGAAAAATCCGGCGACATGCACGCTGCGGAGGTAATACGCCAACTGATAAAGGCGAAGCCTGAGGTGGAGATTGCCTTTTGGGGAGGCAGTGCTATGGCAGAGGCAGTGGGAGCGCCGCCGTTGGTGCACATTCGCCAACTCGCTACGATAGGCTTTTGGGAAGTAGTGAGGAAATTGCCTCACTTCGTGCGGCTTTGGCATCGCGTGCAGCGTGATATCGAGTCTTTTCGTCCAGAGGTGTTGGTGTTGGTCGACTTTCCGGGGTTGAATTTGCGCGTTGCCAGATGGGCTAAGCAACGCGGATACTCCGTGCACTATTACATTGCCCCAAAAGCCTGGGCATGGAATCGCAGGCGCGTCGATACCATGGCAAAGTGCATCGACCGCCTATATGTCATCCTCCCCTTTGAAGAAGACTTTTTCAAATCCTTCGGCATCCGCGTGCAGTATGTGGGCAATCCCGTCGTGGAGCGATACCTCAAGGCGCTACGCCACGGGAGCATACAGCCCTTTGAAGAGAGGGATGACGATGCCCTCTTGCTCTTGCCCGGCAGTAGACTTTCGGAGGTGCGCTACCTCTTGCCCGTAATGGCTAAAGCAGCTCACAATGCCGGTATAAGACGCATCCACATCTCCCGAGTGCAGGAGATACCACTCGATGAATACCATCGGGTTATTGGTACGATAGAGGGTAGCAGGTATGAAATCGTTGAGCGCGATCTTGCCGCGATTTTGGGGCAGTATCGTCATGCGTGGGTGGCATCGGGTACGGCTACCTTGGAAGCTGCACTGTGGGATGTGGTGCAAATCGTGCTCTATCGCGTCCATCCCATCACCTATTTCGTCGCCAAACGCCTTGCTCAGGTGTCGTATGTATCGCTGGTGAACCTCATACTCCAAGCTCCACTTGTACCTGAGCTCCTACAGGACCAGATGCGCGTTACCAGGCTCTTACAGCAGTGGGAGCAAATCCGACATCCTGAGGAAATACAGCGCATACGTGAGGGCTATGCAGATCTGCGTCGCCGCCTTGGAGAGCGCTCCCCCTCTCAGGAAGTTGCGCTTTCGTTGGCAGAGGCTTTACGTCGATAACTGTGGTGTAATCAGCGCCGACGCACGAATTGATGATCGTGTAGCTCGACAAACTCTATGTGCTGGTTTTCGAAAAAGTCTACCTTGGGGTCGTTATTGGTGTAGATGGGGTGGATGAGAAAAGTCTGGCCGATGCCCTGAAAGCGCTTGTCCTGCATCCACTGTATTTGAGGAAACGTACCGTGTTTGTGCAGGGATTGGCCGACAAATCGCATGATGTCGTATCCCTCGTAGGCATCGGGTAGCGGCATGAAGCCGTATTCTTGTAGGAAGCGTTGGCGGAAAGTGCGCACGCGCTCATCGAAGGGGTCTACCAGTCGAAAGACGGGAATGCGCACGTGATGCACATTGAGTAGATCGCGCACTTCATCGTTGTAATCCAGCCAGCGATACATGCCGTAGATAGTATGTGCTTTGCTGTTGGGCAAAAGAGACAGCTTTTGGAGGAAGCTGAAGACGAGCAACTGGTCTTTTGCCAGGGTGTATGGGAAAAACAGACAGTGAGCCGTGTCGGCAAACCACTCGATGAGCTCTTCCTTATCGCCCAAAAGGGTTGATCCGTGTAAGACAGTGTCCCGATTTAGGAGCACCACCTTTATGGGAAGAGACTTTTTCCCTCCAGTGAGATTATTGATGAGCTTCTCGAAGTGCTTTTGCTTGTTGATGTCGTCTTCGAGGAGGAAGATGGCCGTGCGGTTGGTATCGCATTCTTGGAGCATGTGGCGCAGTACGGTTTCATACTGAAGATCCAGATGCGGCCGAAGCTGTACGTAGAAGGGATTGGACTGGGTCATCTTAGCGGAAGCTATCCACGGAGAGAGGAGGAGTATGCGTTGTTGGCGGGCCTTTTGGCTGAGGTAACGCATGCTGTTGCGTTTATAGGGGCCGATGATGGCATCGGGGTGTAGTTGGCGGATGCGCTCCCACAGCTGGGGGAGGTAGGCTTCATCGAATTTGGTGTCGAAGGCGTGCACTTCGATGGGCATGCCCATGCTTTGTAAATCTCGAGCGGCCAGCTTGGCGCCAAGCCAAAAGTGAATAAAACGCTCCGAAGATGGGCTGATGTATGGCTGGCGGTTGGCCTGGTTTTCGCGGAGAATTTGCGCGGCACGAAAGGGCAGCAATACGGCGATGCGGTACTTCGATTTGTAGGTGGTCTTATAGGGATAGCCCGGATCAGGTGCTAAGTGGTCGGTGATGACGGGGCTGTCTTTTTTGAGTTCGTATTTAGGGGTGATGACGCGCACGCTTTTTCGATGGATGGGCTTCGGTGTGCGCTTTTTAGGGCGGTGTACTTTGCTGTGGCGGTCTTGGCGTACGGGCTTGAGGACTTCACAGGATTGAAGCGTACCGACAGCGACGACGAGAGCCAGCAAAGATAAGATCGATGTGATAGAGGGTATGAAATGGTGGACTCTACGCATAATTCGAATGCTTGGCCAAGATATAAACACGCATTACTCCCATTCTATTGTGGAGGGGGGTTTGGTGCTTATGTCGTAGACGACGCGGTTGATACCCGGCACTTGATTGATGATGGCGCTGG
>WFXH01000095.1:2500-60099 GCA_015490715.1 Saprospiraceae bacterium
TTCCCGTACTGGGACTCGATCGTCAAACGCTCTACTTCACCCGACGTCAGGGCCCTGCGGAGTACTTACACTATACCGTACGCAAGGATTCCTCATGGGGTGCTGTCCAGCGCCTCTTCCCGCCCAATGTCCCCTTTACTCAGGGCGCCTATACCATTTCACCCGATGGCAAGCTCTTGATCTTTTCGTCGTGCACCCCGCACCGCGGCCTGGGTAGTTGTGACCTGTACAGCATAACTCGCACGCGCGATGGCCAGTGGAGCAAGCCGCACAATCTAGGCCCCCCGATCAACACCTCCGCCTGGGAATCTCATCCTTGTCTTGCACACAATGGCCAGGCACTCTACTTCGCCTCCAACCGCAGTGGGGGGCTGGGCGGAAAGGACTTGTGGGTGAGCTATCGCCTCCCCAACGGCAAGTGGTCGGTACCCCAAAACTTAGGCCCGCATATCAACACGCCGGAAGACGATTTTGCTCCCTTCGTGCACCCCGACGACTCGACACTGTACTTCAGCTCCTACGGCCATCCCGGCATGGGCGATGTCGATATCTTCGTCTCGCGCAGAGATTCCACCGGGGCATGGTCCGTACCCATCAACCTCGGTCCACCTTTCAACACAAAGGGACACGACGCCTGCCTCTCCGTCGATTGGTCGGGGCAGGAGGCCTATTTTATCTCCGATCGAGCAGATTTTTCGTCGTATGAAATGTTGGGCCATACGGATATTTTCCGCGCATCGCCCTTGCCCCCGCGCGTACGACCCAAACCCGTCACGTACTTTCATTTTATCACCCGTTCTGCCGATGATACTCCTTTATCAGGTGTAACCATCGCCCTATACCTCACCGACGAAAACCACCCCTACTTGACCACTCATTCCGATGCAGAAGGGCAAGCATGGGTCTTTGTGCCCTATGCCCATCAGTATGCAATCCACATCGGTCATCCGGGATATGTTTTTGTTTCCGATTCGGTACGGCTGCCCTTGCCGGATACCGCATCGAACTTTTACACCTTGCGTTATACCCTAACTCCACTATCGGAAATCCCGTTTGACTCCTCGCATCGCCAACGGCCCATTGTATTGAAAAACCTCTACTTCGCTTACAATTCGGACACCTTGGACACTCGTTCGCACTTTGAGCTGGACAGCATTGCCGCCTTTTTATGTCGCAATCCGCGACTCATGGCAGAAGTAAGTGGGCACACCGACAGTGTGGGCAGCTATGCGTATAATATGGAGCTATCTCTTCGGCGAGCGCAAGCCGTGTGCGCGTATTTGATACGGCGGGCGCCGTGCAGCCTGCAACACCGGTTGCGATGTCGCGGTTACGGTTTTACAAGACCGCTTACCGACAATACCACTCCAGAGGGGCGAGCGCGCAATCGCCGCGTGGAATTGCACTTGTGGAGGAGCAAACGATAAAGAGTTTTTTGCTATCTTTGACAATCCTAATACGAATGAAATGTTACCACTTGTGCGACTTTTTTGCATTGGAACGATTCTCCTTGCCGTAGCCTTTGGATCGGGTAGCTGCCATCGAAAGGGGGCTAAAATCGTAGAAAAGGGCAAAGAGGGGGTTTTACAAGATTCGCTGCTCGACACTTTCAATGTCCTGGCGCAAAAAGAGGATTCGCTCAGACTCGACACCACTATTTTACTCTTTTTTTCGAAGGGACCTTGTTTTGGCTATTGTCCTGTGTACGACCTTGAGGTGTATTTGAGTGGTCGGATGCGCTATCACGCCAAGCAATTTACCGAGCGTATGGGGCTGTACGAGGGCAAGTTGGCCGATGAGGAGTTAGAGCAGCTGGTACAGCGGATCGATCGCCTGCGCTTTGACACCATGTCTCCACGCTATCCGAAGGACCCCAAGTTGGTCATCGTCGATTTGCCGAGTACGACGATCGAAGTGCTCTATCGTGGCAAGTACATTCGCATAGTAGACAATCACTCGGCACCGCCCTCGCTCAAGAAATTTGAAAAGGAGGTCGAAACAAAATTGCGCTTCCATCCTTCGCTACAGGCAGTAAAAACGGCAGAATAAGTGCCGCAAGGTACCTCTTCGGAAGTCGTCGGTGTGATCGGAGCGGGCAAGTTTGGCACAACCATCGCCCAGCTCCTGTCGTACAATGCCCCTGTCTTGCTCTATGCGCGTAGGCCCGAGGTGGCCGAACGCATTAATCACGAGCATCAGCACTTGGGGTATACCCTGTCTCCGAACATTCGAGCCACTGCACAATTAGCGGAAGTAGCCGAGCGATGTCGCCTGCTCTTTCCCATCGTGCCGTCGCAGTATTTCCGTCAGATGATGCGCGCACTTGCAGATTACCTGACACCGGATCACTTTATCATCCACGGTACGAAGGGTTTGGACATTCCCCTCCAGCAGGGCAAGGACATCTTTGATCAGGAGATCAGTCGCAGCGATGTGCGGACGATGAGTGAAGTCATCCGAGAGGAGACGGTTGTTCGTCGTATTGGATGTTTGGGTGGTCCCAATCTCGCCCGTGAGATCATGGACGGCCAACCCGCTGCCACGGTGTTGGCCAGCCCGTTTGACGAAGTTTTTGAAGAGGGCCATCGCTTCCTGAGTTCAGAGCAGTTTTTCGTCTTTCAGTCGTACGACATCATCGGTACTGAGTGGGCGGGTGCGCTCAAAAACATCATCGCCATCGGCTCGGGCTTATTGGCCGGCTCGGGCTACGGGAAAAACGTCCAGGCACTGTTGATCACGCGGGGCTTGCGCGAGATGATATACATTGGTAAGGCCATGGGTGCCAATGCGAAGAGTTTTTTAGGCACCGCAGGGATAGGAGATCTCGTAGCTACTGCGACGAGTACGGACAGTCGCAATTACAGTCTTGGCTACCAGATCGCCCAGGGCAAATCCCTTGAAGACGTGCTGGCCGCCACGACGGAAGTCGCCGAAGGCGTGCGCACTTTGAAAATTGTGCACCAGCTCGCGCGCTATTACAGGTTGCACCTACCCATCATGCGCGCCATTTATGAAGTCGTCTTCGAAAGACTGCCCATCGAAAAGGCCATGCACCATTTAATGCGCTATCCTTATTCGGTCGACGTCGATTTTATCGATTGAGTTACCGCGTGCGAAGGATTCGCACAGCTTCTGTGATATAGTCCACGGCCTGGTTGATTTGTTCTTGGGTGGTGAATCGGCCGACACTGATGCGTATGGAGGAGAGGGCCTCGTCATCGCTGAGACCCATGGCTTTCAGTACGTGTGAGGGCCGTATTTCTGCGGCATTGCACGCCGAGCCTGCCGACAGGGCAACCTTGGTGCTCAGCGCTAATAGCAGATCTTCCGAATACACACCGCGAATGGCTACATTGCTGATGTGGGGAAGTCGTTCTGCCACACCACCGTGTACGGCCAGGCCGTCTATGCGCTCGACGAGCTGGCGCTCGATGGTGTTGCGCAGGCGCTCCAAGCGCTGGGATTCCTCCGCTCCTTCTTGAGCGAGTATTTCGATAGCCCGTGCCATTCCAACAATGGCCGGCACGTTGAGTGTGCCCGACCGACGTCCCTTTTGTTGACCGCCTCCCGAAATCAGGGGATGCAACTCCACGCCCCTGCGCACGTACAAGATGCCCACGCCTTTAGGTCCGTACATCTTATGACTCGAAAGCGCCAACATGTCCACTCCCACATCGCGAGGGCGCATCACGCACTTTCCCGCCGCTTGGGTGGCATCACTCATGAGGACAATGCCCCGCGAACGACAAATTTCCGCAATGGCCGCAATGGGATGTAGGACTCCCGTCTCGTTGTTCCCCCACATGAGGATGACCATACGGGTATTGGGCTTTATAGCGGGGAGGACATCCTCAGGGCGCACGCGGCCTTGTGCATCGACGGGGAGATAATCCACTTCCAATCCGTAGTTTTCCTCCAGATACGAAAGGGTTTCCAGTACGGCCTTGTGTTCGGTCGGTGCGCTGATAAAATGGGGGTTGTCCTCCCTATGGCGGAAGAAAAATCCGCGCAGGGCCATATTGATACTCTCGGTAGCCCCCGAAGTAAAGACAATTTCATCGGGCGACACGCCCAGCCAGTCGGCGATACGCTTTTGGGCTGCATCGACGGCCTCCTGCGCCTGCCATCCGTATAAGTGGGATCGACTGGAGGGATTGCCGAACACCGCATCAAAATACGGCAACATGGCTTCAAGCACACGGGTATCCACCGGGGTGGTAGCGCAGTAATCCAAATAAATCATTTCCACTTGCGTTGAAAAGGTGCTTATACCTTTCTTTATCATGTATAAGTACCCCATCAGTGCGATTGTTCTCGCCGCGGGCAGCTCCAGGCGCATGGGCAAGACCAATAAGCTCCTCCTTCCCTGGAAAGAAAAACCGCTACTACGGCACGTCGTCGACCAAATCCTCGCCATACCCGTGATGGAAGTAGTTGTCGTCACCGGCCACCAACATGCTACTATTTCTTCCTGCTTAAAGGGATTGCAAGTGCGGCTGGCGCACAATTCCCGCTACCATCGCGGTATGACCAGCAGCATCCAGACGGGCGTGGGACATGCCCAATCGAACTCTATGGGCTACCTCATTTGCTTATCGGATATGCCCTTGCTCACCACTGAAGATTACCGACATTTTCTCAGTCGTCTACACGTCGAGAGGATGGAGCCGCGCATCGGTATTCCCATTTATCGTGGACAAAGGGGCAATCCAGTGTATTTCTCTCGCTTTTTCCGCCAATCTATCCTCCAGCACTTTCACCCCGAGGGTTGTAAGCACATCGTCCGTTCGCACCCGCAATACATCCGACAGGTGGAAATGCCCTCTGAGAGCGTGCTCATCGATATCGATACCTTAGAAGATTACAACCAATGGACACAGCGCTCATGAGCGGATGACGATCTGCCTTTTCGACCGCCCTCGCGGTATTTGACGAAACACTTTGATCAGCGTATGCACATTGTGTGCCGATGCAAATACATCGACATAGGGCATGGCGGCTTTCATGCCGATTACATCGGGTCGAAATTGAGGATTGCCCGCCAGAGGGTTGAGCCAGATAATTTTTGCAGCCGATCGGTGCAACAGCTGCATGGCTCGAGCGAGTGCTTCACGATCCCCACAATCCCAGCCATCGGAGAGGATGAGCACCACCGTGCGCTTGTCGACGTAGATATGGCGATACTGCCGTATAAAATGCCACAGACAGGTGCCGATATCCGTTCCTCCCGACCACTGAGGCACTTCAGCAGAGATGCGTTGAAAGGCCTGTCGTATATGGTACTGCTTGAGTAAGTCCGTAATGCGGTACAATCGGGTACTGAATACAAAGGTTTCGATCTTGTCGTAGGCTCCTTGAAAGGCATAGAGAAAATGCACTACAAAGCGGCTGTAGATGTCCATGGATCGGCTGACGTCACAGAGCAGCACGATGCGCAGGGGTTTTTCCTTGGGCGTGCTAAACACAAAGCGATCCAGAGTACCGCGTCGAAGTCGGCGTTGCACCGTACGCCGCAGATCAAAGCGCGAGACTCGCTTGGTCACCTTACGCAGTCGACTCCGCCTGCGTATCCACCGCTGCACGTGCCTCCGCAGCAAGCGCTCCAGGCGGCGGACCTCCTGTTCGTCAAGCAATCGAAAGTCCTTCCTCGTCCATGTATCCACAGGACTATAGGCCGGCAACTCCTCTTCCGAACTCTCGACGCGATACCAAGACTTGAGCTCCTCCCAGGAATGCGATGGCAAAGACAAGGTTTGCCTATCCCTGGTCGGATCGCTGCGCTCCTTCCGCCTCGACTGCTGTTCTTTCTCATGGTAAAAGGCAAAGGTGTCGTACCACTCGTCGAAGTGCTCAAAGCTCCGTCGATCTCGAGCTAACAGCGCCTTCAACACCCGCTTAAAACGTCGCTCATCGCGAAAGGGCACCAGGCGCAGGGCTTCGAGGAGGTCAACGATTACCGCCGTACCGACAGGACAGGATTTCGTGCGTAAAAATTGGCAAAAGCGAAGCACATACTCCACCAGCGAACGCTCCTGCGGTATGGCATTCCGCTCTTCCACTTCCTCTTAGCATTACACAATGCCGAATTTAATGCGAATGCTCGAGTTCGCCCGATTTTTCGACGACTTTTAGGAAGAAACTCCCACTCAAGACTACGTACATCGAGTCGTCGAGGGGTTCGAAAAACGAGACGATGGCTTCTCCTCCGGGTTTTTCATTGAGAAGGCGGATGGGTTCGGGTATGAAATGGTACATCCCGTTCTTGCGTTTGCCATCGGTCAAGTAGACGAACCACTGCTCATCTTTTCGCACGATAGCATCTTCAGGCAAGGCATCGGCCGTTTGGTCATCGAGGATGATGCGCGCCGAGACGGTAGCGCGCGTAAAGATGGCAGGCCGCTCGCCCGTCAGATGCCCGTGTACGCGTACGGTTCTTCGGTGTCTGTCGGAGCCCTTGGAAATGAGTTCCACTTCGGCGGTGTAGTACTCGTCGGGCTCGGTCGTCAGCGAATAGATGATTTTCTGTCCCTTCTTCACTAAATGGATTTGACTTTCGGGCACATCGAGTTCGAGGTGTACATGCGGATCCGATATGGTCTCGAGCAGCACATCACCCTGTTGGACCGGCATTCCTTCCGAGAGGTGGCTTGTGATGACTTCTGCGTGTTTTTCCGAGCGTATGGGCACCGAATAGCGAATATTCGACTCCTGGATTGTCTGCCCGTCGATACCGAGGTATTGGAGCTTTTTCTGCACGGATTGGAGCGCCGAGCGCGTACTGGCGAGTTCCATCTCGGTACGTTGGAGCTCGCGCAACATGCCCCGATCGGTCTTGTAAAGGGCCTGCAGTCGCTGGAGTTCTTTTTCCAAAAAGTCGATGCGCGCGCGGTATTCCAGGTATTGGCCCTGCCACTCGGCTATTTGCGGATTTTTGATGTAGGCGATGACCTGTCCCCTGCGGATCGTACTTCCTGGGATGTGCTTGCCCACTTTGAAGAGAATGCCGTCGATGGGTGCGCTGATGAGATAGCGCGATTCTGGAGGCAAGTCGAGTACACCGGTTACATCGACCGATCGCCCCACGGGCTGACGCGACGGCTTGCCCCAGCGGATACCTCCGCTGCGCACCTGCTCTTCGGTGAGCTGTATGACCTCATTTTCACCGTGCTGATGACCGTGTACGTGATCACCGTTGGCTTCGTGATCGTGATCATGGTCTCCGTTGTGATCATGATCGCCATTGTGGTCGTGGTCGTGCTGCTCGTGCATGGGCTTTTCCTCATCACCACTGGAGGGTTGATCACAGCCCAACAACAAGGTGCCTCCTATGAGGAGCACACTCCACAGTACTGTAGCTGAGAAGATTGCATGCATAGTTTTCATATTCAAAGTCATTTTATGAAATTATGGATTAAAGTCGCGATAAAATGCTGCCACTTTTTGATTGTACTGCAGTACGGTATCGAAGTAGTGCATTTTCGCCTGGAGGTATTCGGAGCGCATTTGATACAACTGTTGGTAATCGATGATCCCTTTTTCGTACTGGTCTTCTGCTTCGCGTGTCCAGGAGCGCAGTTTGTCGAACACCCACTCTTCCTCGCGCTGCATGGCTTGTTGGAGCTGTTCGATTTCGTTTTGGTACTGTTGTTTGAGGTTTTCCGCATCGGTCATGAGCATATGGATTTGCCAGTCCAGGGCCTTGCGCTCGGCGCTGAGTTGGCGTATGCGCGAGCGAAAGGTCGTGTTAAAGATGGGAGCGCTAATGCCAAACCCCGCCGTGCCAAACCAGCCGAGCTCTCGCAAGTATTCCGCCCCATATTGCAAGCGCACATCGGGCAGACGCTGACTTTTGGCCAGTTGGATTTCGGCATCGGCAATCTTAGATTGCGCTTGTACGAGCTGCACGCGATAGGCGGTTTGCGGAACTTGTATCGGCGGAGGTAGGACATACAATTGTGTATCGACGGTCGCCTGGGGCTGCCCGGTCAGCTGACGTAACTCGTACTCGAGCGAGTGGATATTGGCCTGTCCGGCCTGGATTTGATTGACGAGAGTGACGCGTTTGAGCTCCAGTGCATTAAGGGCGATGTGCGACAATGCCCCTTGCGTTACAGCAGTCCGCGCAATATTGAGCACTTCATCGGTATAGGCAAGCCAGCGTTGACGCTCGGCCTGCTTGAGCACTTCATTTTGAAGTCGAAAGTATACGTCTCGCACGCGATACTCGAGTTGGGCAAGGCGCATACCCTTCTCTACTTGGAGTGCTTCACCCCGTGCATTCCATAGCCCTTTGATTGCTTTGGTCTTCGAAGGTACGGGAATCTGCTGTTGTACCGCGTATTGCCACCGTCGCTCCGGGCTATCTCTCCACAATCCTTCACCATCGGCAAAGACCTCCGTATTGCCCAGCGAAATGCGAATATCGCGAAACGCCTCTGCACCTTGGATACGTGCATCGTAGTAGTGCCCAAGGGGATAGTGCTCCTTAGTGTATTGAATGGCCTCTTCCAGAGTCAGTATTTGCTGAGCACGAGCTGGTGCGGAAATCCCGACGAGCGACACCACTGCGATCCACAATACATTGAAGCGCTGGAAGTACCGCAGCCAGCGCCTTTGCAAGCCGCGCTCGATGTAGTAGTAGAGTACAGGCAAGACAAAAAGCGTCAGTATAGTCGCTGTGATCAACCCGCCGATGACAACTGTAGCCAGCGGTCGTTGTACTTCCGCCCCTTGTGAAGTAGAAAGTGCCATCGGAAGAAAGCCCAGCGACGCTACAGACATGGTAATGAGTACGGGGCGGAGACGCTCGTGTGTACCGCGGTAAATGATGGTCATCAGATCGCTCACGCCTTCCCTCTTCAAGCGATCAAATGCACCGATCAACACAATGCCATTGAGCACCGCCACACCAAATAGCGCAATAAAGCCTATGCCCGCCGAGATACTAAAGGGCATATCCCGCAAGGTAAGGGACCAAATACCGCCTATGGCTGCCAAGGGAATGACAAAGAAGATTAAAATCGACTTAATAATGGAGTGAAAAGTAAAATACAACATCACCAGTATGAGTAACAGGGCTAAGGGCACGACTAAGGCAAGGCGATTGCGCGCTCGTATGAAGTTTTCGTACTGACCTCCAAAGCTGACGGAATAACCTTCGGGCAGGGGCAAGTAACGGTCAAACTGCGCGCGAATGTCGTCGACCACCGATTTGATATCCCTACCCGCCGTATTGACGCCGATCACTGTGCGGCGCATACCATCGGAGCGGCTCACTTGCATCGGTCCTTCCGAAATTTTGACATTCGCTACGTCGCGCAATTGAATATACGAACCATCCGGCTTTTTAATCCACAAATCTTTCAACTGATCCAGGCGACTCTGGTAAAGCGAGTCAAAGCGCACCACAAGGTCAAAGAAGCGCTCTCCTTCGTAAAACACTCCAGCAGGAATACCCGATACGACGGCCTGTACGGTCTTGTTGACATCATCGGCGCGCAATCCATGTAGGGCAAGGGCTT
Organism: Saprospiraceae bacterium; assembly: GCA_015490715.1. Classification (GTDB taxonomy): domain Bacteria; phylum Bacteroidota; class Bacteroidia; order Chitinophagales; family Saprospiraceae; genus S141-43. Next base: position 12,022 of record WFXH01000095.1, read on the forward strand.
GACGGTCGACGCGTACTACGATCTGCGGCAAGCCCACCGTCTGCTCTTCTACTACAGAGCCCACGCCTTCAATGCCCTGAATGAGCTGTTTTGCGCGTTGAGCCAGCTTGTTGAGTGTCTGGAAGTCTTCTCCGCGAATGAAGATCGAAATCTCGGCCCTCGACCCGCTCATCATCTCATTGAAGCGCAGCTGGACGGGCTGGCTAAACTCTAAGCTGATGTTCTTTATGTTGCGGTGGATGAGTGCTTCGATTTTTTCGAAAAGTTCAATGCGATCTTCGGCATAGGTCCACTCTTTCTTCGGCTTCATTATGACGACGTAATCCGCAATTTCGACCGGCATGGGGTCCGTGGGGATTTCCGCCGTGCCGATGTTGGCCACGACTTTCACCACATCTGGAACGCTATCCAGGAGAAGTTTTTGGATCTTCATGGACACCTCCAGAGATTTTTGCAGAGATGTCCCCGGTGGCAATATATGTTGAATGGCGATATCCCCTTCTTCAAGCGTGGGGATAAACTCGCCGCCCATGCGCTGAAAGCGCACGAACGAGATGATGCCCAGACCTATGATGACTGCTAAAAAAGCCAGCTTGTACCGCATCACCCAGCGCAATGCTCTGTCATAATGGCGGTGCAACACTTCCATGACGCGATCGGCAAAGCTCCATTCCGTGCCCTTGGTATTGCGCAACAGTGCTGCACTCATCGCCGGCACATAGGTCAACGAAAGCACAAGGGCCCCGAAGATGGCAAACATAATGGTCGAGGCCATGGGCTTAAACATGCGGCCCTCAATGCCTACCAAGGCCAATATCGGCAGGTACACCATCAAGATGATGAGCTCGCCAAAGGCGGCGCTCTTTCGAATGCGCACAGCTGCCTCGTAAATATCTTCTTCCACATCGGTCGTCACCCGTGGAGCGAGATAGCGCTGATGCAAGCGCGTCACGATCGCCTCTGTCACAATCACAGCCCCATCGACGATGATTCCAAAGTCGATTGCACCGAGACTCATTAGATTGGCCGATACTCCCGTCAAATACATCATCGTCACCGCAAACAACATCGAAAGCGGTATGACCGAAGCCACGATGAGACCAGCGCGGAGATTGCCCAAAAACAATATGAGCACGAAGATGACGATGAGACCCCCCTCGATGAGGTTTTTGCGCACCGTCTTAATCGTTTGATCAATGAGTTTTTCGCGATTCAAATAGGGCACCACCTGGACGCCGGCTGGCAAAATCTTGTTGATTTCCTGGACGCGCTCATGGACACGACGCGCTGTGGCATAGGAGTTTTCGCCGATCAGCATCTGAACGCGCCCTCCGACGACCTCTTCGCCATTCTTCGTGACGCCCCCATAACGCGGGGCATGCGAAAGGCGCACCTGAGCTACATCCTTGACACGGATCGGCGTGCCTTCCACATTGGCCAACACCGTATTCTCAATGTCCTCAAGGTCTTTATAGAGTCCTTCAGTGCGGATGTAAAACGCGTTGCTAAACTTTTCGATGTAGGCGCTCCCTATGTTGGCGTTGCTTTGCTCAATGGCTTCTAAGATTTCATACAGACTCAAATTGTAGTTCTTCATCTTAATGGGGTCGACGGCGATCTCGTATTGCTTGAGGTACCCACCCATGGTGTTGACCTCTACCACTCCTTCGATCCCAGAGAGATGGCGCCGGACCACCCAGTCTTGTAGGGTGCGAAGATCCATCAAACTATAACGATCCTTGACCGAATCGGCAACTTCAAGAGTGTAGAGATACACCTCCCCCAGACCAAGCGACATCGGCGCAAGGCGTGGCACACCGAGCCCTTCGGGTATCATCTCCTTGGCCTCTACCAGCTGCTGCGATACCAATTGGCGCGCCAGATACTTGTCGACGTGATCCGGAAAGACTACCGATATCACCGAAAGGCCAAAACGCGATATGGAGCGTATCTCTTTGATGTTTGGAAGATTGCGCAACGACCACTCCAGCGGTACCGTGATGTAGCGCTCCACATCGACGGTAGCAGTACCTGGGCTCAGGGTATACACCTGAACGATGTTGTCCGTAATATCCGGCAAGGCATCCAGCGGTATGCGCAACAAAGAGTACACCCCGCCCACAGCCATCAAAAAGGTCAACACAAATATGACCGCCCGATTGTATATCGAAAAGCGAATGATGCGATCAATCATAACTGCTTTTTATTTTTTGAATAAAATCGTGTACGACCTCATATAGGCACAGTCGTAGACCCTAAAGCAAGTGCCCAAAAAATCTTCGAGAAGGAAAGTGAAGTTATGCTCGCTCCGGCGGGCGCCAGATGTTGACTGCTATATCCTTTCCGTATAAAAGGCTGTCTTCATAGTAAATCCCCTCTCCACGGTGAGAGGTCAAAGGCAAATCCTCCTCACTGTCTTGCTCGACGACCACATAGGTGTGACACCCCACACAAATGCACATCCCACAGTGGTGTGCTGTATTTTTCTGGTCTGAAGAGTCAGGCTGCTCGTGCTGGCAATGGGCTACATAGAGATGGCTGTCCTCATCGACATGCATTCTGTCCCAGGTGATGATCATCACCGACAAGATCCACAACGCTATCCACCAATACGCCCCTTTCATGCCTTCCCTTGTACCACTTTTATCGCATTCATACGGCAAAAATCAACATCCCAAACGCATATCGCACAGTATGTAGTATGAAATGTTTCTTATCTTTTATTAACACGGGCTAAACTCCCCCCTTATCGATGATATCAGAATACACATCCTTTCTACTTGCTCACTCCAACAGGGCAAAGATAGTTTTTGGCGGGTGTAACTTTTAAGTGGAATGTACGTATTACCTTTAGCTTTGGAAAACGATCATTAAAAATCACCATTAAAACTATCGACTATGAAAGGGTACATCAGCTTTTTCATGATTGCAGGACTGTTGGTATCCATACAGCCCATGGCCAGTGGACAGGATACCCTGGTCGAAATCGATACGACCAATATCCAGCTCGGCAATTACAAGCTCATCGTCGTCCAAAAAGGCGACGAAACCCATGTCCAACTCTTCGTCCACAACGACTCCACTATGGACACTATTAGCCTTATAGACATCTCCCGCCCCGAAAAGGGAGACGTAAAAGCTGAAAAGCCCCAGGACGAGGAAAGCCTCAAAGAGCTCCAGCAAAAACTCGAGGAAAAACTCAAGGAGCTCGATGAAAAACTCGATTCAATCGAAATTTTACAAGATGAAGACGAATATTCTATGGAATACCCCGACGAATCGTACGAGCCCGAGGATTCCCACAATAATCCTTTAAAACTCAAGCGCAAGTGGCGAAGAAAAGCGCGCATCCACTCCAACTGGGGCGGTTTTAGCTTTGGATACGCAAGCTTCTCCGATCTGCAAAACGGCGAGCTCGTCGACCAACTCTTCGAGGGGCGAGGTAGTACCTTCCGCTTTGAGTTTTTCCGCGCCTCGGCGCACCTCGGCACACCGTACATCGCATTGACCACAGGGCTTGATATCAGCAGCAGCACCTATCAACTGAAACCCAACGGATACCTCGATTTCAACGACGAAGAGGTCTTCCTCGATCCCAATGTCTTCACCCAAACGACACGCAATCAGCTCAAGGTCAGCCACATCGGCGTGCCCCTTTTGTTAGAGCTCACCACCAGCAAGCACCGCAAGCGCGCCATTGTCCTCAGCGCAGGCCTCTATAACAAGTTTGTCACCGAAGCACAGACAATCTACCACTACGTAGAAAACCAAAAAAAAGTAGAGAGGATCGAAAAGGCATCCTTCCAAATCGCACCTTATCAACCTGAATTGATGTTCCGGCTGGGATTCAGATGGCTCTCACTCTGGGTAAACCTGGGCTCCAATCCGTTTTTTAAGCCCAATGTGCGTCCCGAACTCAGCTCGTACAATCTCGGCATCGGAATCATTGCACCGCTGGTCAAAATAGATCTGCCCAAGCGCTATTGAATGCCTCTGGTTTGTATAAAATAGTGCGTGCGCAGTGCCACCAGCGTAAAAAAGGCATACATCATCACGCCGAGAGAGACCTCAAAGGGGTGTTCTACAAGGCCCGACAGCAGCATACCTCCCTGAATGGAGGCCGAAGGGAAGTATCGCCAGGCCGAGCGATGCAAAAAAAGGTACAGCCACACACCTACGAATATGACAAAGCCGATAAGGCCGACCGTCATTAAGGTGAAGATATACTGATTGTGGGGCAATAACCATTTCTTCGAGCCCTCTAAGGGATGTTCCGAAAAGTAATGCACGATTTCCCTTTGCACATCTCCGATGCCCACGCCCAATATGGGATGCTTTTGAAAGATTTCCCACCCAGCTTGGATCGAGAGGAGGCGCTGACTGTCGGAGCCTTGGGGATGTCTTCCCTTTTGCAGCTGTTCGATTTCCCAGCGCATATAGGCCCATCGCTTGTGCAAGCTCGGTATTTGCTGCACCGCGACGACTATCACTACTATCATGCACAGGAGTATCCCAATAGCCGGCCAGCGATACTTGCCGCGCACCATTTCATACAAAAGCACACCCACAGCGACTGCATAAAAAAAGGCAATGCCACTGCGCACCGCCAGGTAGTGCAAGAACACCGTCAACACCAGACCACTCACTATCCCCATCCAACGCACTGTACCGCTTCGTGCTGTCCACGCCAAGTACCACGACATCAACGCAGCATAGGCCGTCAACAGGCTGTAGCGAATGTGATTGACCGGTGTCCACATGGCCTTACCTCGACCTATGGCATCCAAGATTTTACTCGATCCCCAACCGTTTTCCCAAAGCACCAGCGGCACTGTGCTCAAAGCCCCCAATACCAGAGCCCACCATACCACCTTGGCCATAGAAACCCTCCACGGCAGCACACTAAAGGCCACCGGCAAGGCCAGAAAGGGGAGTTTGATGCGCACAAAATTCCACCACGTCGCCAAATCATCCGACCACAATCCCGACACAAAGGGCACCCAAAACAACAGCGTCATCCATCCAAAAGCCGGATATCGCTTCAAGGCTTCCCAAACTGCCCCAAACCCTCGCAGCCCTCCAAAACCACGTTCGCCATCTGCTGGGCGAAGCAACGACCAGACAAACAGCAAAAAGATTCCAATGGCCGGCACGCTTCGCGAATAAAACATGCCCACTACCGTGATGACCAATACTCCTCGAAGTACGTAATCATAATAACGCATGTGGTATCCCTCAATATCCTTCTCAGCCCGCAAAGGTAGAGGGAAAATCCCTAATTTTGCCCCTTACAGTCCATCCAATAGGTCAAACACAACGCACATGTCCGTATACGACGAAGTCCAGGCTCTCCTCTCGGAAGTGCGCTCTTTTGAGACCCAGTCGGAAGAAGAGCTCGAGCAGTTTCGACGCAAGTTTTTGGGCAGTAAAAACATCATCAAGCCGCTGTTTTCTGAGATGAAAAACATCCCCCCCGAAAAGCGACGGGAGTTTGGCATGCTGCTCAATACACTTAAGAGAGAAGCCGAGCAAAAGTACAATGCCTTGCGCGCTGCATTGATTTCGCAACAGCAGCAACGGCGAGAGCACCTGGATTGGTCCCTACCCCCCCTCCCCATGGGAGGTGGCAGCATGCATCCAATCACCATTGTCCTGCAAGAGGTGATCGACATCTTTAAGAGTATCGGCTTCGAGGTGGCCGAAGATCGTGAAATCGAGGACGACTGGCACAATTTTACCGCCATGAACACTCCCGAAGACCATCCCGCACGAGATATGCAAGACACCTTTTACACCGTCCACAATCCCCATTGGTTATTGCGCACGCATACCTCCTCGGTGCAAGCTCGCGTAATGGAGCGTCAAAAGCCACCCATCCGCATTATTGCACCCGGGCGCGTATATCGCAACGAAACGATTTCGGCACGCTCGCACTGTCAATTCCATCAGGTAGAAGGGCTGTACATCGCCGAAAACGTCTCCATGGCCGACCTAAAGCAAACGCTGTGGTATTTTGCCCGTCGCATGTACGGCCCCGATGTGCAAATACGCTTTCGTCCTTCGTATTTTCCCTTTACGGAGCCCAGCGCAGAGATGGACGTGTACTGGGGCCTTGAGACGGAAGCCGACTATCGCATCACCAAGGGCACGGGCTGGCTTGAAATCCTCGGCTGTGGCATGGTCGATCCCGCCGTGCTCGACAACTGCGGTATCGACCCCGACAGGTACACGGGATTTGCCTTCGGCATGGGTATCGAACGCCAGGCTATGCTGAAGTATAAAATCGACGACATCCGCCTGTTTTTCGAAAACGACCTGAGGTTCTTGCGTCAATTTTCACCCGTCATACACTAATTGTACACCTATGCAGATCCAGGCCTCGACATTGAAGGGAACGCGCGACTACCATCCCGAACAGGTAGTGCGACGCCGATACATCTTCGACACCATCCGCGGCGTGTTCGAACTGTACGGATTCCGCCCCCTCGAGACGCCTGCCATGGAAAAACTCGAAACCCTCACCGGTAAATACGGCGATGAGGGCGATCGCCTGATTTTTAAAGTGCTCAACAACGGCGATTTTCTCGCCAAAGTACCCGATGAAATCCTGCAGCAGCGAGATTATCGCGCTATGATTCCGTGGATTGCACGGCGTGCTCTTCGTTACGACCTCACCGTGCCCTTTGCCCGCTATGTCGTCCAACACCGACACCAGCTCCAATTCCCCTTTAAGCGCTACCAGATTCAACCCGTTTGGCGTGCCGACCGCCCACAAAAGGGACGCTACCAGGAGTTCTACCAATGCGATGCCGATGTCGTCGGCCCCATCTCCGCCGCCAGCGAAGCCGAGCTCATCGAAATCTACGCCGAAGTCTTCCGCCAACTCCAACTCGACGTACGCATCCGCATCAACAACCGCAAAGTCCTCGAAGGCATCGCCGAAATCGCCCAGGTACAAGACCGCTGGCAGGAGATGACTATTGCCATCGACAAACTCGACAAGATCGGTACCGAAGGTGTCCGCCACGAGCTGTTCAGTAAGGGCTTCACCTCCCAGCAAATTGAGACCATCTTCGACCTCCTCCTCACCGAAGATATCTACATCCTTGCCGAAAAACTCAAGGTCTCCGCCATCGGCAGTCAGGGTGTAGAAGAGCTCCTCGCACTGTTGCCGTATTTCGACGAGCAGCGGCTGCCACCCAACGCAGTGTTTGACTTTACCCTGGCGCGCGGTTTAAACTACTACACGGGCTTTATCGTCGAAGTCGTACCCACTGAGGTGCAGCTCGGCAGTATCGGAGGGGGGGGACGCTACGACGACCTCACCGGCGTATTTGGACTGCCCAATCTGCCGGGGGTAGGTATCTCCTTCGGCGCCGAACGCATCTACGACGCCCTCGAGACGCTCGATCGCTTCCCCAGCCACCTCCAATGGGACATCAGCGTGCTCCTGCTCAGCATGGATGCGGTATCGCTCCAGCACGCCTTCCACCTGGCCCGCCAGCTTCGACGACATCACATACCCGTAGACATCTATCCGCAGGTTGCAAAGTTTAAAAAGCAGATGAAGTACGCCAATCAGCGCAAAGTGCCCTACGTGCTGATCATCGGCGAAGACGAGCGCATCCAAAAGCGCTACACCCTCAAAAACATGGCGACAGGCGAACAGCAAAGCCTCGCCTTAGACGAACTCATCGACTTCTTTAATACACACTCATGACGACAGTGCCTAAAAAGCAGACCTTCCGCATACATTTACCTCAATTCGAGGGGCCTTTCGACTTGCTCCTCTTCTTCATCGAACGCGACGAAATCGACATCTACGACATACCCATTGCAAAGATCACAGAGGATTTCCTCGCCTACCTGCGCGCCATGGAAGAACTCGACATCGAAGTGGCGGGCGAATTCATCTTAATGGCCGCCATGTTGATGCGCATCAAGGCCAAGATGCTCCTCCCCCGCCCCGAACTCGACGAAGAGGGCAACGAAATCGATCCCCGCGAAGAGCTCGTCCACATGCTCATCGAATACAAACGCTTTAAAGAGCTTCTGCCCGAACTCCGACAGCTCGAACAGGCGCGGGCAAAACAGCTCGAACGCGGCAATGTCGAAGAAGACCTTCTCCGCATCGCCCAGCACGCCATGATACAGGCCGACTACGAGCCCACCTCGGTGTACAAGCTCTTTGCAGCTTTTCAACGCATCGTCGAAAAGGAGCAATTGCGCCAACAACGGCCCCAACACACCATCATCCGCATACCCTACACCGTCAAACACACCAAAGCGCAGTTGCGTCAACACTTCTCGCACTCCCCGCGTGCCCACTTTCGAGACCTTTTTCGTCGGTGCGCCGACCGATTTCAAGCCATTGTGACCTTCCTCAGCATCCTCGAACTCCTCAACGAAGGCTTCCTGCGCCTCATCGAAGCGAAGGGCACCAACGATTTCACCCTCGTCAAAGCCGCTTAGCAGTATTTCGCCACTTGTGTGCATTTTTCACAATTGAGAAAGGCCCTTGCTGGGTATAAAATCGTAGTCGGTGTGTTATCTTCGCAGGAGCAAAGCGATCGATTATGAAAAAATGGGCTATTGCGCTGATGTGGGTTTGTTCGGGATGTGCATCATCCGTCGTGGGGCAAGTCACTTTTCCCCAGCTTCCTGTCCGCCATCATCCCCACCACTACTACGCCCTACAAGGGGCCACCATCATCCGCCAGGCGGGCGATACTGTAAAAGACGGCACCCTCATCGTGCGCGACGGAAAGATTCTCTATGCCGGCAAACGAACGGTTACCCCCGCGGGTGCAGTCGAAGTGCCCTGTGAAGAGCTCTACATCTATCCGTCGTTTATCGACCTCTACAGCGACTATGGGTTGAAAAAATCCAGGGGGGATGAACGCAAGGAGGAGGGTGGCCCCATCAGCTGGAATCCCGCATTGCATCCTCGCTATGATGCATATCGGCATTTGCGTGTCGACAGTGCGCGTTTGGCACGTTACCACCGCGCAGGCTTCGGTCTCGTGCTCACCCACCGCCAAGACGGCATTTCAAGGGGCAGCGGAGCCCTGGTATTTCTACTCAACGACAAGCCGCATCTCACCCTCCTCAAATCACAGGCTGCGCATCATCTGTCGTTTAAGAAAGGCAGTTCGAAACACCCCTACCCTGGCTCCCTGATGGGCGTCATTGCCCTGTTGCGTCAGACTCTTTACGACGCCCAATGGTACAAGCGTTACGGACACCAAGAGGAAGTCAACGCAGACTTAGAAGCGCTAAACCAACTACTCTCTCTACCGCAAATCTTCGAAACGAGCGAGTGGCTCGATATCTTCAGGGCACATCGCATAGGCGAAGAGTTTGGCATCGACTTCATCTACAAAGGCAGCGGTACCGAGTACCGTCGAGCTGCCGATATCGCTAAAATTGCCGATAAGATCATCCTCCCCCTGCAGTATCCCCTGCCGTACGACGTCACCGACCCCCTAAAGAGCCGTTACATTCGCTACGAAAAGCTCAAACACTGGGAATGGGCTCCCTTCAACGCGGCCTATCTCACCCAACACGGCATAGAAGTCGCCCTTACGATGCAGGGCTTAAAGGGAGCAGGGGATTTTTTCGACGCCGTCCGGAAGACCATCGAAAGCCAGTGGAGTGAGGAGGAGGCCCTACGCGCACTGACCCTCACCCCAGCACGCTGGCTCGGCATCGACGACGTCGTCGGCACCCTCGAACGAGGCAAATGGGCCAACTTCCTCGTCACGGATGGCCCACTTTTTCACGAAAGAACTACCATCCTACAAAACTGGGTCAAGGGACGCCCCCACCTGTTGAGCCCACTCTACCCCGTAGACATACGCAGTACCTACGATTTCATACTCGACACCCTACAGGGTAAGCTCAACATTCGCTCGACCTCCAGGGGCAAGCTCCAACTGTTTTTGTCCCACGACACCTTTTCCACGATGGTGAGCGTACAATACCGATATCCCTCTATCGGCCTTGGGTTTGTAGGCCCGGATAGTCTACTCTGGCAGCTTGAAGGCACAGTGTCAAGGGATAGTCTCTTCGGTAGTGCCTATGTGGCGGGCGAGAAAGTGATGTGGAAAGCCCAACGCATCCACCAGCTGAAGAAGACAAAGCCCTTTAAGAGCAGGCCCTATCCGCCGGCTTTTCGCTTTCCCTTTGTGGCATACGGATGGAAACAGCTGCCCACGGCCGATGACTACCTCATCCGCAATGCTACTGTGTGGACCAACGAGGAGGAAGGTGTCCTACCCGAAACAGATGTCCTCGTCATCGACGGCGTCATACGCAAGGTGGGTAAGGACCTGCCATTACCCCCTAAGGGCGTCGTCGAAATCGATGCTACAGGGCTCCATCTGACATCGGGGATTATCGACGAGCATTCCCACATAGCCATCCGCCGAGGCGTCAACGAATGCACGCACAATGTCACTGCCGAGGTGCGCGTCGGCGATGTGATCAACTCCGAAGATGTACACATCTACCGCCAGCTGGCCGGTGGAGTGACAGCCGCACAGCTCTTGCACGGCTCCTGTAACCCCATCGGTGGCCAATCCGCCATCATCAAATTTCGCTGGGGACGCCTGCCCGAGGAGCTGAAGATACGGGATGCCGATCCCTTTATCAAATTTGCTCTTGGCGAAAACGTCAAGCGAAGCCGCGTGGCCCACAACAAGCGCTTCCCCAACACGCGCATGGGCGTCGAACAGACCATCGAAGATGCCTTCAACGCTGCCCTGCAATACGAACGCGATCGCCAGCGCAACCCCGACACCACGCGCAAAAACCTTCAACTCGACGCACTGGTGGAAATACTCCACTCCAAGCGATTCGTCACCTGCCACTCCTATGTGCAGAGCGAAATCACCATGTTGATGCGCCTCGCCGAACGCTTAGGATTTCGCATTAATACCTTTACGCACGGGCTTGAGGCCTACAAGGTGGCCGACAAGATCAAGGCCCATGGCGCCGGCGTGTCGTCCTTTTCCGATTGGTGGGCGTACAAGTACGAAGTAAAAGACGCCATCCCCTACAACCCCGCTATCTGCACGAAAATGGGCGTCATCACCGCTGTCAACTCCGACGACGCTGAAATGGGACGCCGCCTCAACCAGGAAGCCGCCAAGAGCATTAAATACGGCGGCCTCTCCGAAGAAGAAGCATGGAAACTCGTCACCCTCAACCCCGCCAAACTCCTCCACCTCGACCACCGAACCGGCAGCATCCGCCCCGGCAAAGATGCCGACCTCGTCCTCTGGTCTGCCAATCCCCTCTCCATCCACGCCAAAGCCCTCAAAACATGGGTCGACGGCATACTGTACTACGATGCCGAGCGCGATAAAGAACTCCAACAACAACTCCAACGTGAGCGACAGCGCATCATCGACAACATGCTCCGCGAAAAGCTCCGCACCGGAAAGAGCCAGCCTCCCGATACCAAACCTGCTCGCAAGCCCTATCACTGCGACGATGCCGAAGACGAAGGCAATGGCGAAGCGCTCCCGTAGCGCTTCAGGCGATGAAGCTTCAAAGCAGTCACTCCCATCAACACATAGGCTTCAAGGGGAAAGGATTGTATGCCCCAATGCGGCATCGACACTAAAACAGCAGCCAACATCAGAGCTAACGCAATGCGCACCACCCTTCCAATACACCGACAGGGCCTCCACCGCAAATACGCCATCACCAAATACAGCGGATGCAACCACAGCAAATTCCAATTCCACTTCGTCACCCAGTGCTCCGTACCAAACCACATGAAGGCAATGAGCACCCCCGCCCCAGCCAACAACACAAACCACAGCACATCGTACCACCGCAACCATAGTGTCTCCCCATGATGACGCATCATCAGGAAAACCTCCACGACCAACAATAAGATAAATACCACCAGCGGTCGCAGCCACGGGGGCACAGACGGTTTCGGCGCAGGAAAGGTTAACAGCGCTCGCTCCTCCACCACGGCAGGCCGACCATCGACCGCACTACGCGACAAATACTCCTTTAGCTGCATCGGCAAGAACATCTGATGCCATGGCTCGACGGGCCGATCCACCGCCGTGCCGAGCAGGAGATCAATGCCCAAATTGGCCCACGGTTTTACCGACTGATATCGCCGCAGTAGCATGCGATAGCTCACCTGAGGAGTGTCGGGCACCACCCAGTGTTGTCCCCACACCCTACGGAGTACGTCGCGTGGCCTGGTGGCACAATTGTCGCGTATGAAATCGTACAGGTATCGGCGATTTTCGGGCCTGTAGTTTTCCTGTAACAGCTGAAAGAGTTGCTCCGTCTCCGCTGAGTCCAGACGAAGTGCGCTCTCCCACATGCTGCGGCGTTCGCGCACAGAGCTCTCATGCAAGAGATCAAACGGCACCGCACCCATTTTATACCACAAAAACCCGCGCAAGAAATTGATATAAAACCCCGGCGCTTCGAAGTCAAAAAGTCCCCAGTGAAAAACGTAATCCCAATCGGCATCGAGTCGCTGCACCCTCAAGCCCGAATGCCCGTAGACCGAATAGAGCTCCTCCCCCGGCGCCTGCGTGATGAGGCTGATTCGCAGGTGGGGATGTGTGTGGGCTGAAATCCCTACGGACCACAAAATACACCCAAAGAGGATACAACGCTTCATATCATGACGGCGATAGCTCTGCTCAAAAGTAATATTTTCTTTCCTTCAGAGGGAAACAGTAGCTGTCTCACCACAGAGCAGAAGCTCGGGGGAGACCCTCACCTCATTGATGATTGAAATTTTTACTAATTTTAAGAAAAAAACTATGGGTATTTATGAGATTAGGGAATTTATCATGGAGGTATTGGACCCCATCGGCGTGGTACTGGGGCTGATCATTTCCATTCCGGTCTTTCTTTCGTGGTACTACCTGTGGCAGGAGCGTCGGTATAAGAGGCGCATGTACAAACAAATCCTCAAAAAACCCGGCAAACGCCCCTGTGTATTGATCATCGATGTACTGCCCAAAGCCGACATCTACAACCAGGTCTTGCACTATTGCCAATCCAACCCCGCGCTCAAGGACATTCCAAAAGAGCGCTATTTCAAGCTCAACCACAGCAGCATCTTTACGCCAGAGCAAATGGCACAGTTTCAAAGGTCCCTCGATGCGAAGTTTCAACGCATCACGCAGTCCGGTGCCGATGCCATCCATCTGTTTTTTGCAGGCCCCTTGGCCGCAGCAATGGTCGTCGGCGCAGAGTTTGCCAATGTGCTGACCTACATCTACCAATACGACCGAAACAAAGGTACCTACATCCCCTTTGGTCCGCTCAACATTCTTTAAAGGTGCCATTTCATACAATACTCGAGGCAGCTTCGGCAACAGACGATGTTGGGATAGAACAATTCCTGCGGGTAACCGTAGTTATTTTTGCCGACGATAATTAGTGTGTAAATGCACAAAGGCGAAGGTATTCCCATCTATCTCGACTATGCGGCGACCACGCCCGTTGCGGAGGAGGTCGTCGAGGCGATGCAACCGTACTGGAGCTTCCATTTTGGTAACCCATCCAATACATTGCACTATTACGGTCGGAGTGCAAGGGAAGCTATCGAACGAGCACGTGTACAGGTCGCCTCATTCCTCGGAGTTACAAAGGAGGAAATAGTCTTCACTTCGGGCGCCACCGAAGCCATCAATTTCGCCATCAAAGGTGTCTTTTGGCGCTACAGACAGGTCAAAGGCAAGCATTTCATCGTCGGCGCCACCGAACACAAAGCTGTTCTCAAGGCCTTTGAGACGATTGAGCGCCGTGGAGCGGAAATCAGCATCGCTCCTGTGCTGCCTGACGGCACCGTCGACATGGAAGCCCTGCAAAGTCTCATCCGTCCCGATACGGTGATGATCGCCCTGATGTACGGCAACAACGAAACCGGCGTCATCCATCCCGTGTCTGAAATCGGTGATCTCTGCCGCAGGCGAGGTATACTCTTCCTCTGTGATGCCACGCAGAGCCTGGCCTATGAAGACATTCGACCTCGTCAGCTGGGCATCCACCTCATGCCCCTGTCTGGGCATAAGCTCTACGGGCCGAAGGGTGTAGGTGCCCTCTTTGTCAGTAGGCGCAATCCGCGTGTGCGACTTATCCCCTTGATAGACGGTGGCGGTCAAGAGCAGGGGCTTCGCTCGGGCACGCACTTCGTACCGGGTATTGTGGGATTGGGCGCTGCCTGTGAGCGCGCTCGTCAAAAGCTTCGACCTCAACGAGATCAAATCGCCCAGCTACGGAATCGTTTCGAAGAGCTACTGCATGCCAAAATCCCCGAAGTGGTGTTCCATGGGCAGACTGCCCCGCGACTGGCGCACATCTCCAACTTCAGCTTGCCTGCTCAAATCGACATGAAGGCCTTGCTCGAAGAGCTCACTCAATACGTGGCACTGAGTACCTCTTCGGCATGCACAACTGCTGATCTGCGCCTCTCCCACGTCCTCAAAGCAATGGGCGTCCAACCCTCACTTGCCCATACAGCCCTTCGCGTGAGCCTGGGCCTACCAACTACCACCAGCGAAATCGAAGAAGCTGTGGAACACATCTACCGATGCTACCACCAACAAACCGAGGCCTCTCTCTACAAATAAACGGCTATGCAGGGCTTCATTCGACGACGACCAGCGAAGTGTAATGACTCTTATCTGTCTTTATCCACAGCACGTACATGCCCCTCGGCACCTGGGCTAAGGAGATACGCCATACATTTTGGGCGCCTTCCTGGCGTTGCGGTGAAGGAGATTGTTGGATAGACCATCCTTGAAGGTCATACAGGTGCAGATCTTCAACAATTTCATACGGATTGGGAAGTCGGAAGTACAAAACATCTGTAGAGGGGTTGGGATAGATCTCGAAGTCTGCGAGTGTGTCCAAAGGCTTACGCGTAGAGACTTGCAACTTGCGCTTACCATTGGCAAAGAAGACCCCCCAATGGCCGCCATCGAGAAAGACTCGTTCCGACCCCTTGGGATTGATCTTCGACGACTGGAGCTCTAAGATGGCGATGTGGTTTTGGCCGCCACTGGTGTTGTCAAAGCAGAGCGCTTGATCACTGATGAAATAATTGGGAAATCCTAAAGTATTGGTGAGGGCTATACGTTGTAAGTCGATTTTTTCGATGTTGGCCCCGAGAATGCCGTATTGATCGTAGCCGGAAGTCTGGTCTAATACATCAAAGGCGATGATGTAGGGCGAATTTTTCGAAAAAGTTGGGTTGCCGATGCTTATTCCCTCGGGCAGATTGGAGACGAGTTTGAAGATAGCACCGTCACCCCAGCTATTGTCGCGGTTGTTCCACACGCGTAGGAAGCCGATATCCCAATACTCATACTCATAGCCTTGGGCGGATTGGATCTTACTCAGTGCATCGTACATCAGGTATTGTCCGGAATAGTCGAATTCGATGGCATCGGCATAGAGCACATTGCCGGTCTTTTCGCCCTGAGCCGTGGTGGGATTGTACAGATCAAAGGCTCGTAAATCTTTTAGTGCATTACTGTAGATGTACACCTTGGGCTGTGCCTGATCGGTGAGCAAGGCAAACATCGAACCGTCTTTGGCCACACAGATATTGCGCCAAACAGCTTGATCAGCCAGTGCATATCTCGTGTACTGGCCGTTTTCGAAGAGCAGGGCGTACGGTATTTTATCCTTGCCGACGAAGACGATGAGCAGTCCATTGTCTGTGACGCTCGGCTTAGACAACAACCCACCATCGTAGATGATCTGAGCTTGCGGGTTGTTCTGGCTGAGGTCATACAGATAGAGTTGCTCCTGGTCTGCTGCTGTAGCTAAGAAAAAAGGCGTGCCGGGATTGATGGGAAGGTCTTGCTGGTATTTGTCGCTGGGGTCCGTATCGTCGTCTTGGCCTCCTCCGCCACCTCCACCAGCGGGTTGGCCGATGCCTACGGCGGCAAAGGCATTTTTAGCGGCATTGGCTGCGCTATTGCCATACAAGTCCATAGCCGCTTTAATCACCGAAACGCGCAGATCGACAAACTGCGAGCTACGCGTCAGATAGTACGTCATAGCGCGGTACCACACTTGTTCACCCATTTCCTTGGCGCGACTTTCGCCGTGCTGGGTTTTCAACTCCTGGACGAACAAGTAAAAGGCGTGATTGGGTATGCCGCTGTTGATGTGCACTCCGCCGTTGTCGTTCTCGCCATGGTACTGTTCGTTGACGTGTTTGGGCTGCCAAGCTGGGTGGCCGAGGCCCGTGCCGCCGTTGTGGGGATCGCTCATGTCGCGCATGGCACCGGAAGGAAATACATCCCTTCGGACGACGTCTTCCCCCAATTGCCAATCCTCGCGATCAATCATCACGCCAAAGACATCGGCCAGATGCTCATTGATGGCCCCCGGCTCGTACTGATAGATAAGCCCTGCCGTATTTTGGATGACGCCGTGCGTCATTTCGTGACCAGCTACATCGAGCGCCTTTGCAAGCGGCAAGAGAATATCCCGACCATTGCCGTAAAACATCGCCTTGCCGTTCCAAAATGCATTGTCCAGACCGCCTCCATCCGGCGCTGTGACGTTGTAAATCGAGATGATGTTCCCTCCCTGCCCATTGATACTCACGCGTTGATGGGTGTTGCGGTAATAATCGTAGCAAAACGATGCATTGTAGTGCACGCTGACTTGCATGGGCGCCCACTGATTATCGGTCGTGACGGGCAACGAAACCGTGAAATTGGTATTCTCCGGACTGGTCCACTGCGCATCCAGGGTAATCAAAGCCCCCACAGGGTTGGTCGGCATCGACGATTGCGCGGCGTCAAACATATCCTTAGAAGCGTCGATTAAAAAGTACTGGCCTCCCTGTTCCCATACGTGGATAGTGCGTGTCGCGTCGTTGAGGTCTCTGCCTGTAAAGGTCACATCTCCTTGCGGATCATAGCAATGCTCTCGGACAGGTACATGCACCTCCATCTGAATATTGGGAAGCGATGCCTCATCAAAATGCGGCAAAAACGTACAGGTCAAGAGCAAATCGCGCTCAATCGCTCCCGTATGAGCATTGATCCACGCTTCGCGTCGCTCCAACAGGCTTTTGTAATACACCACTCTCCAGCACAAGGTCCACCGCTCTTCTTCAAAGGGAATGTACACCAGCTCTCCTTCACACGGGGCGAGCAAGCTCTCTCGCGATACCTCCGTCAAAGGCGTAGCGAGGAGCCTTCCATGACGCTCTTCCAATAGCTCTATCGCCTGCTCAAGGGTCAGTGCAGGATTGGGCGTGGGAATCGCGCTCGGTGGCACATAATAGCGGCCATTGAGAAAGGTCAACTCTTCAGTTTCTCCGGAGATGCGCAATTCAGAGCCGTAGACCTTTACACCGTTTTCGTAATGCTGCAGGCGTATGTGCAGCTTGCCTAAGGCATCCCTTTGTACGCCTTCCACCACAAACTTTTCCGACGCCTCTGGGAAAGCGAGCAGCTCTTCGACCTCTCTTAAGAACGGGCGCACTTGAGCTTCCACGCTGGAGCGAAATTGCACCCCGTCTGAGGAGATTTTTTTATGGTATGAAATCGCTGTCGGACGGCCGTCGCGAGCACGCTCTACCACGTAGGGATGACCGAGGGCTTCCATCAGCTGAGCCAATGAAACGGTCTGTGGCGTGAAAGCAATGCCCTGATGGGCATCTTCGGCAGAGCGAAACATGGCGCTCCGCACAGCTTCGGGCACATGCAATTGGATCTCACCAACAGTCTCCCCCTCCCGTGTGAATGGTACTTCCTTGAAGACGCCCTTTTGAGCATACACTGCGGGCACATAGGTCATTGCCAGTGCCATCCAGTAGACACACCACAAGAGGTACCGTTTCATGCTGGGTAAAATTTAGTCCGCAGACAAAATTACACAAAATTCCACATCCACTCGGTCGCTGCGTATTTCTACTTTTGTGCAGTGTTTGGCTTGCAAGATATCCGGGGTACCCTCCGTGATTTTACGCGGATTTCAGGTCCGTGGGTGGTGCTGGGAGTGGCCACAGCACGGATATTGTCCTTTTTTGCTTCGTGGTTGGCCTATCGCCTCGTCAGTCCGGAAGCACTGGGCAAAGCCATCTATGCTCTGCAGATCATTGCTTTCATACTGCCCTTCATGGGCATGGGACTCTACCACAGTGCGGCGAAATACGGCTCAGCATTGAGAGATAGAGCACAGCGCCTGGCCTTCCTGCACAGTCTTTGGCGAGCCGGCAGACGATGGTCCCTATTCATGAGCGTGATTCTGAGCGCATGGAGCGGCTTGTTTCATGCCGACTGGGGGCTTGCAGGGGCATCGAGCTATGTGGCCATGCTCTGCTGGATGCTCTGGACAACTTTTGAATACGAGATGTGGCGGACGGGATTTCGGCTGATCGGTAAAAATCAGCTCTACGCGCAAGCTGAAATTCTGCACTGGCTGTGGCTGTGTACAGGTGTGATCGTCTTTGCCCCTCTCTGGGGAGCAAAGGGATACGCGATGTCCTATGTGCTCGCACCCGCCATGACCGCGATCACTATGCGCATGCTGTGGGGAGCCTCCCTACCACACCCCCGGACTCGTTCATCTACGGTGCATGTTTCGACAAAGCAGCTCTATCGATACGGAATATTCACCTCTCTGGCCAACTTACTGGGGCGATTGCTCATAGCGGTGGATCTCCTTTGGATAGGCCTCTTGCTCGCCGACCCTCGACTGGTGACCTTCTACAAGTACATCGGATTGATTCCCTTGAGTATCTTGTTTTTGCCTGCAGCATATATGACTGCTCATTTCGTGCAGCTGTCCGAGCGCTGTGGGCAAAGGGACTATATCTACGATTTCATACGGCGCTATCACCGACTCTTTTTCTGGATTGCACTACTCTTTTTGAGCGTTGCCATTCCCTTAGGTCCGCTCTTCTTGCGCCTTTTTGGCACGGAGCTGTTGACGTATTACGATGCCTACGTAGTTTTGTGCATTGGAGTGACGGGTATTCTCGTGGTACGCGGGCTGTACGGCAACTTGTTGTCGGCGATAGGGCGTTCGGATCTGGCGGCCTATGCGGTGCTGATTGGCTTGATCCTCAATGGGATAGCCAACAGTCTGCTCATTCCGCGCTTTGGGCTCTTGGGCGCTGCATGGACATCGTGTGGGGTGATGTGGCTGACGGGGCTATTGAGCATGTGGTTTTTTCACCGCAGCTATCGACACTGCTCATAGTGCTGCTTTGAGTTTCTTTTTCAACAGAGCGATGTCGTCGCGGTATTTGGCTGCGGTGAGAAAGTCGAGTTCTTTAGCAGCCTTTTTCATCTTGCGCTCCAGAAGGCGGATTTGTTTTTCGATTTCTTCGGCGGAGCGGTACTGTGGCGAATCATCTTCAGCTACGCGGCTCGAACTTTGGGCCTCGATGCGGTAGGTGGTGCGGCTTTTTCGTCCGCGCACATCGAGGATAGAGCGCTGGTTGAGGATTTCTTCGCGGGAGCGGTGGAGGGTTTTGGGCGTGATATTGTGCTCTTTGTTATAGGCCATTTGGATGGCGCGACGGCGTTCGGTTTCGTCGATGGTGCGCTGCATGGACTCGGTGATGTGATCGGCATAAAAGATGACCATGCCGTTGGCATTGCGGGCAGCACGTCCTGCCGTCTGTGTCAAGGAGCGCTCGTTGCGCAAAAACCCCTCCTTGTCGGCGTCGAGGATGGCGACCAAGCTGACCTCCGGCAAGTCGAGCCCTTCCCGCAACAAGTTGACCCCTACCAGGACATCAAATTCGCCGAGGCGCAAATCCCGAAGGATTTCCACTCTTTCCAGCGTGTCGATCTCGCTGTGCAAGTATTTGCAGCGCACGTTCATCTTGGCCAAGTACTTTGCGAGCTCTTCGGCCATGCGCTTGGTCAAGGTCGTGACGAGGACGCGCTCGTCTTTTTCGACGCGCTTGCGTATCTCCTCCAGCAGATCATCGATTTGATTGGCCGTAGGGCGCACTTCTATCTTGGGATCGAGTAGTCCCGTGGGACGGACGATCTGCTCGACGATCACACCCCCTGTCTTTTGCAATTCATACTCCCCCGGCGTGGCGCTGACGTAGATGACCTGGTTGACCAATGCCTCAAACTCCTCAAAATTCAACGGCCGATTGTCGAGGGCGGAGGGAAGCCGAAAGCCGTAATGCACCAAGTTGAGCTTGCGCGCCCGATCCCCACCCCACATGCCGCGTATCTGCGGAATCGTCACATGACTCTCATCGATGACCATCAAATAGTCGTCTGGAAAGTAATCCAATAGGCAAAAGGGTCGTGTGCCGGGCTTACGCCCATCGAAATAGCGCGAATAGTTTTCTATCCCGTTGCAATAGCCCAGCTCCCGAATCATCTCCAAATCCAGGCGCGTGCGCTCTACGATCCGTCGCGCCTCTTCCATCCTGCCCTGTTGGATGAAATATTTCTCTTGTTCGTACATGTCGTGCTCGATTTGAGCTACGATGGTCTCCAGTCGGTCTTTTGGGGCGATGTAAATGTTGGCGGGAAAGATGGTCACCTGTTGAGTGGTCTCTATGACATAGCCCTTGTCGGGTTTGATGATCTCGAGTTCTTCGATTTCATCATCCCAAAAGCTGATGCGGTAAGCTAAGTCGAGATAAGGGGGGAAGACCTCGACCGTATCGCCGCGCACGCGAAAGGAGGCCGGCTCAAGCGCCCCCTCGGTGCGGTAGTACAGGCCATTGACCAGGTCGTAGAGGAAAGTCTCCAAGTTGTACTTGCGGCCTCGATAGAGACGGATGATGGAGGTAGCATAATCTTCGGGGTTGCCCATGCCGTAGATACACGATACCGAAGCCACAATGATGACATCGCGCCTACCGGACAAAAGGGCCGATATCGCTCGCAAGCGCAGCTTGTCGATCTCTTGATTGATCTGCAAATCCTTTTCTATATAGGTGTCCGTTTCGACGAGGTAGGCCTCGGGCTGATAGTAGTCGTAATAGGAGACGAAGTACTCGACGAGATTGTCGGGAAAAAACTCCTTAAACTCGCTGTATAGCTGAGCCGTCAGCGTCTTGTTGTGCGAGAGGATTAAGGTGGGTCGCTGGAGTCGTTCGATGACGTTGGCGATGGTAAAAGTCTTGCCCGAACCCGTCACGCCGAGCAATACCTGGTGCTTCTCGCCACGCAATACACCCTGCACGAGCTCCTCAATAGCGCGCGGCTGATCACCAGTGGGCTTAAACTTCGAGTGTAAGGTGAATTTCATACCTTACAATAACACCAAAACCAATGGTGAAGTTGCACCGCAAGCCGCCCTCCAAAACACTCCGTCCCCAATCAGTCGAAGCGGAAAAAGCTCATCCGATCGCTACAAGCTGTCTTGGCAAAATATCCGATGGCGTAATTGGCCTCTAAGACGAAGAGTAACGAGATGGGACGCGTAGGGGCATAAGTCTCATAGGGACGACCTGCACTAAAGGGATTGGGAAAGTGCGACTGCTTACCGTCTTCGCTAAGCACATCCGTCAAGCTGTAAATGGCCCGCATGCCAAACATCAGTGTAAAAGTCCCCGCCGAAAGCAAATAACCACCCACACCTGCTACTACAGAGGGATACTGACTGAGGTAATACTTGCTGGCATCATGCGTGGACTCTACCTCATTGATGACGTACACATCGCGAATGCTCGAGACAAAAGAAAGCATGGGCCCCAACTCAAAATACGTGCTCGGACTTTGAAACCGATAAAGCAATCCCACGTCAATAGTCGTCCATTGTACCTTGTGGGAGGACTCCACTTGGCCGAGGGGGAATTCAAAATTCTGAACCCCACGGCTCCACATCACATCGACATTGACGCCGTTGTACAGACCGTAATACACGCCAAACTTCCCTCCTAAACTGAAACCCGTAGACAGCAGATAATCGTATTGCCGATCGTTCCACACGTTTTGATTAAACAGGGTCGTAAGACCGTATCCCCCTTGAAGGCCACTGTCAAACCAAAAACCGATCTTCTGCGCGTGCAATACGGTGGCACCAACTATCAGTGCGACAATAGCGAATACTCTGCGTTTCATACGATGGTCATTTTTCTACTTAGAAAAACAAAGGTAAAAAAACTGCTGAAATGTCGGCGAAAATGTCGAATTTCGCAGCTTGTGAAGACGATCTTCCAACACATTGAAGTTTAAGTCGAGCAAATGAAGGCAATTGGCTGGTTGATTTTGTCGGTGTTTGTATTTCCGATCCCCTCCGCTGGACAATGTCTCTTAGACAACGAAGATGTGCCTTTTACGGTCCAGCGTTTCATCACCTACGGCCGCGATACAACTTATGACGGTAGGGTAGTGGACCTCTATCTGCACTTGTACCGTCCTCAATTGGACAGTCCAGCCCGCAAGCCCTTCATCTTGTGGGTACATGGTGGTGGGTTTTTTGGCGGCAATCCGGAAGATATGGATGCCCTGTGTCGCGGCTACGCGGCCAAGGGATTTGTCACTGCATCGGCATCGTATCGACTCGGATTTTTTAGCCCTCCGGGGTTTGAGCCCCCTGCGGCCTACGATGAGGCTGAGATCATCCGCGCGGGATATCGTGCTGTGCAGGACATTCGCTCTGCGCTGCGGTTTTGCATGGCCCATGCCGACGAATGGCAGATCGACACCAATAGGATCATCATTGGCGGTGGTAGCGCAGGAGGCATCACCGTGCTGGCAGTTGCCACCATGCGCCAACCTTGGCTGCGCCCCATCAAAACGCACGCCATCGATCCCGTCATCATCCATGGTGATACCTTTCCGCGTCCTGACCTCGGCCCCATCGAGGGAAAATTTTATCGCAACTACCGCGACACCGTGCACGCGGTGATCAACATCTTCGGCGCCCTGCCCGACACCGCCTTCCTCCACGTGGCCCCTCCCCTACATTACTTCCTCTATCACCAGACTTTAGACCCCGTCGTGCCCTGTGATAAAAACAAGGCCTACTGGCCATTACCGTACGTGCGCGACAACTACCCCTCTCTGACGGGAAGCTGTGCCATCGCCGAATTCTTCCACCGCCATCCAGACCGATGCCTGTCGTACATGCCCTTTCTTTATCCCGGCGCACAACACGGCGTGCACGACACCAGAGCCTTTGTCGACAGCTTAAATGCCTTCCTGCGCAGCATCGTATGCAATAAGATCACCAATACAAAAAACCGCGCGACTCCAAAGACCGTCGAAGTACAATTTTATACTTCCAAACACCCATTTGTCGTAAAGATTCCGGTAGCGTTTCAACCGCAATATTGGGCTTTGTACGACTTACAGGGGTATTGCCACGGTCGAGGCGTGCTGCACGACGCAAAGGCACTCTTGCCGTCCACCCATCACCCAGGGCTCTACCTCCTCGTGCTGTTCAACGACAGGGGACAAACGCACGCCCACAAAATCTGGCTATAGATCCTAATGGTTTTTTCGCGTATGAAATGGTGCGCCTTAGGGATCTCTTTTGCGTTTCAATGAGTATCTTTGTAAGGAAAACATTGAAAAACAATTGGATTATGCTCAGGAATAGCTTGATGCGATTGCTACGCCATAGTTGGTCTTTGCTCTTTTGCCTAACGATCTGGAACGGTGGGCTCTTTGCTCAGGTCTCTGTTGAGCCGCTCTCTCCCGAGGCCTTGCAAAAGCTGGAAGCTCTCTACAAGCATCTCCATCAAAACCCCGAGCTGTCGTATTATGAGCACAACACCGCTGCGCGTCTTGCACAGGAAATGCGCACCTTGGGCCTGGAAGTGACCGAAGGAGTCGGAGGTACGGGCGTAGTAGCCGTGTTGAAAAATGGCGAAGGGCCGACGGTCATGGTGCGCACCGACATGGATGCCCTGCCCATCATTGAAAAGACCGGCGCACCGTATGCGAGCCGCGTACGGGTAAAGACCCAGAGCGGTGAGGAAGTGGGGGTGATGCACGCCTGTGGGCACGACATTCACATGACAGTATGGGTGGGGACGGCCAAAAAGCTCCTGCAGGAGCGCAATCGATGGCGGGGCACGGTGGTGTTTATCGCCCAGCCGGCAGAGGAGCGCGGCGGAGGTGCAAAAGCCATGCTCGAAGATGGCTTGTACGAGCGCTTCCCCCTGCCCGACTACGTCATCGCCCTCCACGTCAACAGCCAATTGCCCGTCGGAAAGATATCTTATGTGCCCGGCTACGCCATGGCCAACGTCGAATCGATGGACATCACCGTCTTCGGTAAGGGTGGTCACGGTGCCTACCCCCACACCACCATCGACCCCATCGTCCTGTCGGCTAAAATCATTATGAATCTCCAGACCATCGTCAGCCGCGAAATTGCACCCATCGACCCGGCTGTCGTCACTGTAGGGTCCATCCACGGGGGGACAAAACACAACATCATACCCGATAGGGTGCACATGCAGCTGACCCTGCGCAGCTATTCCGACGAGGTGCGCCATGCATTGGTCGACAAAATTCGGCGCATCTGCAAAGGCGAAGCCATTGCAGCAGGCCTCCCCGATTCGCTCCATCCCGTCATCACTACCAGCGAATTCACCCCAGCAGTCTACAACGACCCCAAACTCGTCCAAACCGTCGTCGACGCCTTCAAAGCGCGCTACGGAGAAGAAAACGTATTGCACACCAAACCCGTCATGGGCGGCGAGGACTTCTCCCACTACGGGCGCACCAAAGAGCGCATACCCATCTTTATGTTCGGCTTAGGCGTGGTCAACCCCGAGTTTTACGAGAGTTGCCAACAACAGGGCATCGCACCCCCTTCGGCGCATTCGCCGTTCTTCCTGCCCGATTACAAGCCCAGTATCCGCATGGGCATCGATGCCATGAGTACTGCCGTCATGACACTGCTGCATCCCCAATAGGACACTCCGTAGACAATGAAGCTCATGCGCACCGACCCGAATGTATGGGTGTGGCTGGCCATTTTCCTACTGCTTGGGTATTTTCACCACAGCGATATAACGAACTTCCCCGCTCGACCCCATACCTGGGCACAATCGGATCAATTTGCGCTGACGCTTGGCTTTAAACACAACGGCCTCCACTTCTTCCGACCCGAGACGTATGTGCTCAACAAGCAATTTCCCCATGGTTTTTTGCGCCCCGACACTACCTCCGTCACTGCTGTCGACTTCCCCATCCACAATTTTATACCCGCCATCTTCATGCGCCTCTTCGATTCCGAACACCCCGCGTGGTTTCGACTTTACTCCTTTCTCTTGAACCTACTGGGATTGTGGTACCTCTACAAACTCGCCTTGCTGCTGACCGACGACCCCTGGAAAGCTGCCATCGTATTTGGATTGAGCGCCACGGTGCCCGTATTCATACTCTTCCAAGTCAGCTTCATGCCTTCTTCGCAGTCGCTGACCCTTGTCGTAATGGGCATGTACTACTATTTCACCTATCTCCAACACGGTAAACGGATGCCCTTCTTCCTGTCCATACTGTTGCTGACCGTCGCTGCCCTGACGCGAAAGACGCTGTTGGGAGTGTTGCTCTGTATATGGCTGTATGAAATTGCGGGCAATGTCTTTAAAAATCGCTCTGTACAGTTCCAGCACACAGTCATTCTCTTGTTTCTCGCCCTCTTTATCGGCTACCAACTCTACTTTCAGCAGCTGTACAACCGCCACGGGTCGATGTTTTTGAGCTACTTCCTCATGCCGCAAAACTGGGAAGAGGCAAAGCGGTTATTGACGGTCATATTCACTAAATGGCCGGCGACTTTTGGCTCTGCCGTGCACTACATCGCCTTGTTGGGGGCGCTCATCATCGTACTCTACCGGCTGCCGGAGATCCTGCGCTCAGATGACCGCATCGCTCGAGCGGCGAGTTTTTTTACGGTGTGCATGTTTGTGGGCTATGCCTTCTTCTTTGTCGTCATGATGAAACAGTGGGAACACCACGATTACAATCTCCTGGACACGTTCTATTTGCCCTCATTTTTGTTGCTCAGCTTGGGTGCGCGCTTCGTCCCCAGGCGATGGACTGCACCGTCCTTTCGGGCAGCGTGGAGAATCGCAATTGTTCTTGTGTTGATCTATGCACTGTTTCATGCCCACAAAATCCAGAGCGAGCGCTTGCGCATCGAAGGTCGCGGTGATCCCTACCGCATGCACCTGTACTACCAAAACACAGCGCACCTGCTGGACTCACTGGGGATACCTGCAGATGCGCGCATACTCGTACTCGACGCCTACGCCCCTAATCTGCCCTTTATCCACATGAAGCGCAAGGGATATGCTATACTGACGACCTCGTCTAAGCACCTTGGTACTGCGCTGGGTTGGGATTACGACCTCATCAGCATCCCCGACAGCACCCTCATCAGCGATGTGTATCCCAATTTACCCTCCATATCGCGCCACTTAACTCCTTTTGCCACCAATGGAAAGGTGAGCTTCTACCGAGTAAAGGCAGACAGAGGTCGATCGACACTGCTGGATCTTTTAGGTATCGACTCCAGTCAGGTAATCTTTCAGGACAGCATCGCGTTCGATACGCAGGTCGTCCAACCCTCATCGGCTTGGGAGTTTCGCCGTATCGTCCAGGACAGCTTCGACTACAACAACTACCACATGGCACTCTATATCGGTGAGGAGTTTGGCTTGAAATGGGAGCGCCCTTGTCCGAAGAGTTGGAGCAAGCCCTTACGCATCCTCATTACGGCACGCGTCAAGGCCTACGAGCCCGGCACCCTATACCTCGCAGCCGCCTATGGCGACCCCTCTACCGGCGAGCTCACCTACCGTCAAACCAGCGTCAGCAAACAGCTGTATCCCTATCGCCAATGGCGAACCGTCGCCGCCCTCCTCACTTTAGATTCTCCGCCTTCGACCGAACACTGCCTTTTGCGCGTGTACTTCTGGAATTACGACAAGCGACAGGTATTTTTTGATGATGTGAAAATCACGGGCTATTTGGCAAAAGACACCGCTTCTTTCTTTCGTTAAATCTACTGTTTTATACGCCAAATTTTTGCCTTAGTGAAGCGAGAACAGTGGATTGCCCTTGGTGTAAGTACAATCTTATTCGCCCTCCTCGGATGGTGGGTGGCAGGGCCCCTAATGCCGGAGATATCTTTTGATTCCATGCTCGCATGGAGGCACATATCCACAGCTTCAAAAGGCGATTCAAAAGGAGCAGCGCACCGACGCGCTGCCACAACGACAAAGGCTCGTCGGGGCAGGCCGCGTCCCGGCACCGTCATCGATCGCTTTGAAGGTATAGCGGTGTATTACAACGGTCCTATACGACGCGTGTGGGGACGCAATCGCGCACCCGATGGTTACAACCTCGGCTTGAAGTATCAGTGTGTCGAATTTGTCAAGCGGTACTACTATTATCGCTTGCACCACCGCATGCCCGATGCCGGGGGCAATGCCGCGGATTTTTTCGACCCTCAACTGACCGATGGAGCTTGGAATCCGCGTCGAGGGCTCTACCAGTTTCGCAACGGCAGTAGCACCCCACCTCGCAAACGCGATATACTTGTCTTTGGCGGCAGTGGCGACAACCCCTTCGGACATGTGGCGCTCGTCGCTCAGGTCTTTCCCGATGCCATTGAGATGGTCCAACAAAACGGTGGCCCCAACGCTCCGACGCGTGTGCGCATACCCCTCTTACACCGCGAGGGAAAGTGGTACATCCATGCTGAAGATATCCTGGGCTGGCTCGGCAAGCGCTAACGCAATAGCCCCCTGCGCTTGAGCTCCCTGCGCAAGTATTTCAGCTCTCGACTCATGTCGCCCGTGACGGCCGTATTTTCACGCGCACGGCGGATGAGGTAGGGCAGCACCTCCTCGACAGGGCCGTAAGGCAGGTACTTGGCCACATTGTACCCACGCGCCGAGAGATTGAAGGTGATGTAATCGGCCATACCGTAGAGCTGCGAAAAATTGAGATGATCGTGATTCTTGACGATGCCCCGCTCCTCGATGAGTTTGGCTTGAAGCGCGTTGCTCTTCAAATTGTGCGATGCATTACAGGAAGCCATGGTCTCAAAATGCTCCACACAAAACAGTATCGCTTCGTCGTACGCTCGGTCGGTAGCCTCCTTCGTGGGATGGATAGGCGAAGGGTACCCCATCTCTTTGGCGCGTTTGCGCTCCTTGTCCATATATGCCCCGCGCACGAGCTTCGCCCCAAAGACATATCCCTCGCTATGGATGACGTGATAGTCGTCTTTCAGCCGCTGCAGGCCGTCTACCCTGTAGAGCTGATAGGTGTTGTATAAAATTGCTCGCCGCGTGTTGTAGCGGCGCATGCGCTCCAAAACCAGCGCATCAATGGCATCTTGCATCCACGACTCCTCCGCATCGATGAAGAGGGCAATGTTGTGCTCATATGCCGTCTGACAGATGTCGTCAAAACGGCGCAAAAAGCGCTTCCAATACACCTCTTCCTGCTCGGAAAACACCTCACCCCTCTGCTTTTTCTCCAACAGGGCATTGTCCACAAGGCCCGTGAGCTTTAAGCTCACCACAGGCACGGAATCACTCGATGCGGCAAAGCGTATCGTATTGAGCACGATATCCCGGGTAGTGTCCAGCTCTTCCTCCCGGCTCTTCCCCTCCGCCCCGTATTCCAGGATGCTCGAACACTGGTACTTGCGCAGCTTTTCGATGACGGGTTCGCACTCCTGAAGCGTCTCCCCCCCGACAAATTGCCTGAAAATCGTGTGCCGCACAAGGCGCTTGACAAGAGGTAGACGCAGCTTTATGGCGGCAACGAGTAAAGAGGAACCCACATTGACCAGCGCAGGACTATTCATCAAGCGAAATAAATAGTACATGCGCTTGAGCTCGCGATCCGAAAGGTGGGCAAAGGCAAACTCTGTGTTGTGGAAATCAATATGCCCCGGCAAGGGATCAGTAGCTTCACTGTCTACGGCCATAGAAGCGTGCCAATTTTCAAACAAATATAGTGTCCTTGTAACAATTCAAAGATTATACCTAACTTTAGCATTGCGCAATCGCATCGCAGGATGACCCAAATGCCCCATTGCCCCCACTGCAAACAACCCATCACCGAGTGTCCCAAATGCCACCGCCCACTGACCAATAGCCCAACTCCCACCCTGCGCGACTTCCTCGCTTCCGCCGTCGACACCCTCGTGCATTTCAACCAATCCCTCTTCGGCGCCTTAAGAGACGTGTTCCTCCCCGCCGCACTGGCAGTGCAATTCTTCTCTCCTCACAGTAGACCCTCCTACCCCCCCTTCCGCCTCTTCTTCCTCTCCACATTGGTCTACTTGAGTACCGTATTTTACACCAATCAATACTCCCAACAGCAACAGGAAGTACAAAAAGCTCTTTGGGCACAGGAACACATCCATTGGCTAGAAAACTGGGCGAGGTCCCACTTGCCCCCCGAGATGAAACCTCACATCCAAACGATGATCGACAGTATACAAACCCGCTACCAAAGCACAGCTCGCCTCGGGCAATCTTCCTCCAATATCGTCTTACATATCACGCCCATCCTGCAGTTTAAAATCAATATCCCCATACCTCGTACACCTTCCGCGGATAAGACCATCGCACATTTCACACAGCTATTGGGCGAATATTTCATCGCACTGTTTATCGTATTGCTTCCACTCTATGCGTTGATATTGCACTTGCTGTTTCGAAAGAGGGCCTTCAGCTATCTCCATCATCTGATCCTCACAACCCAAATGCTCAGCGCGTGTTTTTTAGCCCTCACCTTCGAATTGTGGCTTTATCAGCTGCTGCCCCAATCTCTTGAGGTACTCAAAATGGTGGTTTCGTTTACACTCTACACTGCTCTCCTCACCTATCTTGTACTGTCGTTGCGTAGATTTTACGCGATTGGGTGGAAGAGGGGCATCGTACTATCCTTAGCCTTTGTATTTTTTAGCACATTCGTTACAGCGTTGGCCACCTTGGCTTTTCTCCTGCTCTTATTGTTGCTGAGCTGAGGGTTTCTACGACTCGTCGTCCTTGCGGTATTTAGAATAAGCGCGCAATACCATGGGCAAGAGGATGAGTAATACGAGTGCCCAAAAGAGGAGCTCTTGAAGGAGGAATTTCAGCATGAGTTTTTGAATTGTCGTATAAAATCTGCAACGGCTCGATAGGAGACGGTTTTGTCCTTAAAGTATTCGACAGCTGCTCTGGATTGCTCTTCGGTAGCTCCCAGTTCGAGGAGGATGTTGTTGAGATGCATTTTCATATGTCCTTTTTGGATGCCCGTGGTGATGAGGGAGCGCACGGCGGCGAAGTTTTGCGCAAGGCCTACAGCAGCGATGATCTGCATGAGCTCTTTGGCCGAGGGAAATCCAAGCAGCTCGAGCGAACGACGCGCGATGGGATGCAGGCGCGTCAATCCGCCCACCGTACCCACCGCCATGGGCAACTCCAGCCAAAATCGAAAGGTGCCATCATCGAGCGAGCACTGGCTCAGCCCCCTGTATAACCCATCTTGGACGGCATAGCTATGTCCACAGGCCTCTACGGCTCTGAAGTCGTTGCCCGTGGCGATGACCACGGCATCCACGCCGTTGAAGATGCCCTTGTTGTGGGTCACAGCACGGTAGATATCGTGCCGAGCAATGTCGATAGCCATTTTAAACCGACGCGCAAACTCCTCGGCCGAATACCCCTCTATCTCGCCAAGCTCCTCAATGGCACAGCGAACCTCCGCATGCACTCGCGACTGAGGAGTGTAATTCGAAAGGATCGCCATCAGTATTTCCACATCCCGCTCCGCATCGCTGAAATGGGGCGCCGTCAAAAAATACTGCCGCAGAATCCTCGCAAACGCTTCGAGGACGGTATTGATGAAATTGGCACCCATCGAGTCGCAAGTGTCAAAAGTGACGACGAGCTGGTAGTAGTGTGCAATGGGCACTTCCACCACCGTCCGCAAGTCAATGTCGCGAATCCCACCTCCTCGCTTGCGCATATTGGCTGTCAGCTCAGCCGTCTGCTCCAGCAGCAGAGCCTTGAGCTCGTCAAAATGCTGGCGCAACTTCGCCTCCTCGCCCCTCCACACGAAATGCACATGTCCCACCTTTTCTACATCGATGAGCTCGGTGTGAAAGCCCCCGCGCGTCATCCAAAACTTGGCCGCAGAAGACGCCGCAGCCACTACTGAGCTCTCCTCCGTGACCATCGGCACGCAATACGTCCTGCCGTTGATGATGAAATTGGGCGCCACACTGTACGGCATGGGAAACGTCGTAATCGTATTCTCGCTGATGGCATCGAGAATCTTCTGGTCCTCCTCGCGGTGGAGCCAGTACTGTTTCAACTCCTGCATCACTCGCTCGGGATCCTTAAAGAAATTCTCCACGATCCAGCGGATCTTCCCAAGCTTCGACATCTTCGAAAATCCCGATATGGTCTTCGGTGGCAAGGACTTATTCATAGGCGCGAAAATCTGGATTTATCCGCAAAAATCGGCTTGCCAGGGCTATGCCCTCCAACAGATCGCGTACAAATACCCTAAGAGCTTCCTCCCCCTCCAGTGCGTGCGGCAACAACGCCGATGCCAAGCCACACAGCACGGGCATCTCCAGCTTCTCCAAAAAGTAATAGCAATCCAAGCTGTCGGTCAACCCCCCTGAGACAATCACCCAGCGCGTGCGTACCTCCTCGGAATGCCGACGCACCATTTCATTGACCCATTCCGCCATTTGATAGGCGTCGTGGCCGACGTAGATAAACGATTCTTGCGGTTTTTGCTGTACTTGTCTGCGGCGGTATTCCAGCTTGGAAAAGTTCGTCCCCCCAGCTGCACCAAACTCGATGGCCTCCAGGGGCATGCGCAAAAGCTTGCGCACACTCATCGGACCCATACCTTGACCCACCTCCTTGACCACAATGGGCAAGTCCACCGCGCGCACCATGCGATCGATGGTATCGATGGGAGGATGTTTTAAGCGATCCCCCTCGCGCTGAAACCACTCCTGCAGGGGATTGACGTGGACAACCACGCCGTCAGCGCGCAGCAAATCCACGATTTCATACAGCTGCTTCCAATCTCCAGCCCACGCCCACTGCTCTACCTGCGCAATGCCAAAGTTGACCGCCAACGGCAGCTCGTCGCCGAGTAAATCGCGCACGTCAAAATCCCCCACCCGCTGCGGCTCCTCAAGCAAAATGCGACAGGAGCCAAGACCCATGCCCAGACCAAATGCAGCAGCCACCTTTGCCAAACTGCGATTGATGTGCGCAGCCTTTTCCGTGCCTCCCGTCATACTCGAAATCCACAGCGGCGCGTGCATGCGCTTCCCCATAAAAGCAATCTCGCGCACATCCCACGTCTCCGGGTGTATTCCCCACAGCGGCTCGTAGACAAAACGCGCATCCAACATCCCTCGCGCTACGCGCGAACCCAGCGCCATCGCAATGTGATCCCTTTTACGCTCTTCCATAGAATGAACAAATTTACTCAATATTGACAAAGCCAAATGCCGATATCGTGCATTGCCGAATTACTACTTTTGCACAAATCCACGGCCATGCAGCGCAGCCTTCAGCGATGGTTTGTCCTCTTCCTCGCCGCGCTCTGCAGCACAGGGCAACTCCACGCTAAACGCCTCCCCATCTTCTATCGCCCCGGCGACAGCGTGACCCTCTCGCTACTCTACATCAGCCCTGTACCCGGCTTGCAAACCGCCTTCGGCCACAGCCAAGTTCGACTGATCAATCACAACCTACACACCGATCAAGTCATCGACTTCACGGGTTACTCCTACGAAAGTACGCTGCACTTCCTGTGGCAATTCCTCTACGGCGACATCTACTACGACATCTTCTCCAAGCCCACCGAAGCCATGTACAAGGAAGAACGCACCATCTACGAGCTGCCCCTCCTGTTGACCAAAGACCAAAAAGACACACTCATCGAATACCTCAAGGGCAAGTACTTCTTCCAGTCCGGCGGCAGCTACCTGTACGACTACCTCAAAAAAAACTGCAGCACCATCATGCGGGATATCCTCAAGAAAACCTATGGCCCGGACTTGCGCTTTCCCCCAAAAATCGACTCTACTAAGACCTTCCGCCAGATTTACCGCGACGGCCTAATCCGAAACCCCTGGATACGCTTCTTCAGCGACATCGTCCTCGGTCCCTACAACGACCGCATACCCACCAAGGAAGAACAGATGTTTGCCCCTAAATACCTCTACCTCTACTTCAAAGATGCTACCGTAGGCCAGCGTCCTGCCACGGGCCACCCCATACGCCTCATCGCCTTTCCAGAACGGCCGCTCCCCAAATGGTACCACTATCCCCATGTCTACACATGGGCACTTCTGCTGATCGAAATTTTCTACAGCATTTACCTCTTACGGTGTCGCATCTACACCCTTCGGCTCTTCGACCGCCTGTGGTTTGGCATCGCCGGCGCCTTTGGCGTGTTCATCCTCTCCCTGTGGGTATTTTCCAACTACAGCTATCTCAGCGTGGGCAACATTAACCTCCTCTGGCTCAACCCCCTCATGCTCCTCTTGGCTTTTGCCCCAGCCAAAGATACCAAACTGCGCCTCCTGCTCCTCCTCCTGTGGCAACTCTCCCTGATCGTACTTGTCGGTATGCCATTCTTTACCCAGCGCCTCCACGAGGCCTTCATCCCCCTCATACTGGTCAATCTCATCAAGTTAACGCGGCTACTGCTCGGCCTACGTCACCAGGCCAACACTGCCAATATCATCACCCATGACGACACTGCTGAGTAATTAGCCACGAGTATGCGCCATCATAGTTCTTCTCCTCCTTTTTGTGTATGAAATCGTACTCCAAGCGGCCATTTAGAGCCACACCCGTACGCCTTCACTGCAGTTTTTACACATGGCAAAATGATGGCGCGAATCGATGAGCCGACGGCGAAAAGCCCGATACGATGCGCCACGCCAAATGTCTTTAAATGCACTCTGTGAAATGGTGCCAAGCACGTGTTCGGCATCTTTGTCAAAACAGCAAGGCACTACGCGGCCATCCCACGTGACGACAGCCGAATGCCACATCCTCCAACAGTGACGGTGCCGGCGATAGCGGTACTTCACTTCATAGCTACCGTCCGGGCGGCGACGATATCGACTGTACCGCTCGTCCCTGGGAATGAGCGGATTGCCCCTGACGTAGTCGTATACCTGGGCTGTCTTGATGGCCAAATCGTCCGCACCCCACGACTTGTAAGCC
The DNA here is from genome assembly GCA_015490715.1 of Saprospiraceae bacterium. Lineage (GTDB taxonomy): Bacteria > Bacteroidota > Bacteroidia > Chitinophagales > Saprospiraceae > S141-43. Next base: position 46,217 of record WFXH01000095.1, read on the forward strand.
CTCCGTATGGCCGGCAACTCATGCTCATTGGTGCCAAAGACGATAAACTGCACCACAATGCGCGGATTGGTCCTGCCGAGCCTCTTGCGCACGGCATGCATCGTGCGGATACCCTCTATGACCCTTTCCAAATCGCCCTGACGCCGATAGCGCGCATAGCTCTCCTGTGTCACTCCATCGACCGAGATGATGAGGCGATCCAATCCCGCTTCGATCACGGCCTTACAGCGCTCAGGGGTAAGAAAATGACCGTTGGTCGACGTGATGGTATACACACCATAGCGATGCGCCGCGGCGATAAAACGCTCAAAATCCGGATGCAAAAACGGCTCCCCCTGAAAATACAGTATTAAATATATGAGCTTCCGATGCACCTGCTCGAGCAGCGCTTCAAACTCCTCCAGTCTCGCCTTCCCCGTCGGACGCGAAAAACTGCGCATCCCACTCGGACACTCCGGACAACGCAAATTACAAGCCGTTGTAGGTTCTACCGAAAGCGTCATCGGATGAGTCGGCTGCACCGGCCGCCTGCTCCACAAACTGATATAAAACTGTACGACTAACGCCACGGCATTGTAGAGCTTGGGCACACTCAACTTGCCTAAAAACCGCACCACATCGGCCCATCGATACCTCCAGTGATGAAAATTCATGTCAGCCCTTCGCGTATTAAATCGTGAAAGTGCACCATGCCGATATAAGTCCCCTCCCGGAGCACGATGAGCTGCGAAATCTTGTACCTGCGCAAGGTTTGAAGAATCTCCACAGCAGGCGCATCATGCGCAATCGTCTTGGGTGGTGCCGTCATGATGTCCCGGGCACAGAGCTGATCCAAATCGCTGTGCCGCTCAAGCATACGTCGCAAATCCCCGTCCGTGATAATACCTATCACCGCATTTCGCTCCAGTACGGCAGTTGCTCCGAGGCGCTTCGACGATATTTCATAAATCACCTCGCGAATAGAGGCCGACGGTCCCACTGAGGGCGCCTCGTGCTGAGCAGCAAAATCCTCCGCCTTGAGATGATAGTATTTGCCTAAGGTGCCGCCAGGATGAAAGCGCGCAAAATCAACGGCTGTAAACCCTCGTAACTGACTAAGTACGACCGCCAAGGCATCGCCCACCGCCATCTGCGCCGTCGTACTGGCCGTGGGCGCTAAATTGTTCGGTTCCGCCTCCCGCTCGATGGGTATATAAATCACCGCTTGCGCCTTGCGCGCTAACGACGACCGACGATTGGACACCACCGCCACGTAGGGATTGCCCATCGCCGCAATGATCTGGTGTAATACCGTGATCTCCGGCGAAGTCCCGCTCTTGGAAAAAAACACCAACACATCCCCCCCAGTGATCACGCCTAAATCACCGTGCACAGCATCGGCCGCGTGCAAAAACACCGACGGCGTGCCCATAGAGTTTAAGGTGGCAGCAAACTTCTGCCCCACCAATGCACTCTTGCCCACCCCCGTCACAATCACTCGCCCCGCACAGCGATACAACAACTCCACAGCCTGCACAAAGCCCTCATCCAATGCACCTTCCAGCGCCCCAAGCGCCTCGCATTCCCGGCGTATGACCTCCCTCGCTTTGGTTAAAATCTCCGTCGTCGATATCACAGCCCAAAGTTAAACCTACTACCAACTACCCATTAAAAAAATCTCAACCACAATTTTATTTCAAATTTTTTTCATAATTTTGATTGCCAATCGGATCCCATGAACTAATCATCTGGCTTTAGTGTTTAGATGCACGCAACATTCGCATCAAGTGTTCGGCTTATGGACATGGAGTTGAAATTTCACCCCGCATTACCCACCGCAATAAACACTATTTCATCAAAACTGTTAATACCTTCGCATGTACACTCGATGCATGTGCATCACTCAGCCCATGTCCCAGACCAACACGGAAAATTTTTTAACTTCAACGTATAAAACAGTGCAGTGCATTTCATCGTCATCATAAAATGCCTTCTCAGAAATGGTGAAAGTAGCAGAGAATAGAGGTATACGCTTGAGTTCCGAAGAGCTGCATCGCTACCTATACGAATATTTCGGCTTCGACCACTTTAAAGAAAAACAAGAGGAAATCATCCAAAGCGTCCTACAGGGGCGCGATACCTTTGTCATCATGCCCACGGGCGGTGGCAAATCCCTCTGTTATCAGTTGCCGGCCCTCATCTTACCCGGCACCGCCATCGTCATCTCCCCCCTCATCGCCTTGATGAAAAATCAAGTCGACTCCATCCGAGGATTTAGCCGCGAAGACAACGTCGCCCACTTCCTCAATTCCTCCCTGACGCGCAGCCAAATGCGCGCCGTCAAAGCCGATATCGCCAACGGCAAGACCAAACTGCTCTATATCGCACCCGAAACACTGACCAAAGACGAAAACCTCGAATTTTTCTCAAAAGTCAACGTCTCCTTCGTCGCCGTCGACGAAGCACACTGCATCAGCGAATGGGGACACGACTTCCGCCCCGAATACCGACGCATACGATACATGATCGACATGATCGGCGAAAACATCCCCCTCATCGCCCTCACCGCCACCGCCACCCCCAAAGTGCGCGAAGATATCATCAAAAACCTCGAACTCAAAGACGTCAACGTCTTCATCACCTCCTTCAACCGACCGAACCTCTACTACGAAGTACGCCCCAAAATCAACAAAGACCTCACCATCAAACAAATCATCCAAATCATCCGCCAAAACCCCGGCCAATCGGGCATCATTTACGTCCAGGCACGGAAGACTACCGAAGAACTCGCACAAATCCTGCAAGTCAACGGAATAAAAGCCGAAGCCTACCACGCCGGCATGGACGCCAAAAGCCGAAGCCGCGTACAAGACGACTTCCTCATGGAAAAAATCGACGTCATCGTCGCCACCATCGCCTTCGGCATGGGCATCGACAAACCCGACGTGCGCTTCGTCATCCACTACGACATCCCCAAAAGCGTCGAAAACTACTACCAAGAAACCGGACGCGCCGGCCGCGATGGCCTCCTCTCCAAATGCTACGCCTTCTACTCCCATAAAGACATCCTCAAACTCGAAAAATTCCTGCGCGACAAACCCATCAACGAACGCCTCCTCGGCGCCCAACTCCTCGACGAAGTCATCGCCTACGCCGAAACCTCCGTCTGCAGACGCGAATTCCTCCTCCACTACTTCGGCGAAACCTACACCCCCGACAAATGCAATAACCTCTGCGACAACTGCGTCAACCCCAGAGAAAAAATCCAAGTACAAGACGAACTCGTACTGGCACTCCAAGCCGTCCAAGCCCTCAACGAAAAATGGGGCATTAAAATGCTCGTCGACTTCCTCCGCGGCGTGCGCTCCCAAGAAATCCTCAGCTATCGATTTCATAAAAAAGAACTCTTCGGCAAAGGCGCCCACAAAGAAGAAATCTTCTGGCACTCCCTCTACCGACAGGCCATCCTCAAAGATTTCCTCTTCAAAGATATCGAACACTACGGCGTGCTCTTCCTCACCGATAAGGGCAAAGACTTCCTCCGTAATCCCTACCCCGTCGAAATCGCCCTCAACCGCGATTACGACAACATCCACCTCGACGACGAAGTCTTCGGCATGCATAAACAACGCGCCATCGACGAAAAACTCGTCGAACTACTCAAAGATATCCGACTCAAAGTCGCCAAAGAACACAACGTCAAACCCTGGGTCGTCTTCTTCGACCCCTCCCTCGAAGAAATGGCCACCTATTACCCCGTCACCATCGACGACCTGACCAAAATCACCGGCGTCAGCCGCGGCAAAGCCGAACGCTACGGCAAACCCTTCGTCGATTTTATACGACAATACGTCGAAGAAAACGACATCATCCGACCCGACGACTTCGTCGTCAAAAAAGTCGTCAACAAATCCCGATCCAAAATCGACATCATCCGAAGCATCGACAAAAAAATACCCCTCGACGACATCGCCCAAAATTTTAAAATCTCCCTCGAAGAACTCCTCGAAGAAATCAACGGCATCGTCAACTCCGGCACCCGCGTCAACATCGACTACTACATCAATGAAACCGTCGACCCCGAAGTCCAGGAAGAAATCTTCGCCTACTTCGAAGAAGCCGAAACCGATAGCGCCGAAGAAGCCTACAAAGAACTCAAAGACTACGACATCACCTGGGAAGAAGTCCAACTGATGCGCATCAAATACCTCTCGGAAAAAGCCAACTGACCATCCACCACAGTGAAAAAACGCACCATCTGGATCATCAACGGCCCCAATCTCAATCTACTACACCGACGACCCGCATCCCTGTACGGAGGTCAACCCTTTGAAGACTTCCTACAAGTTCTTCGCACAAAATTCTCCCAACTCCATCTGCCGTATTTCCAATCCAATAGCGAAGGTGCTCTCATCGATCAGCTCCACTCCGTGGGCTTCTCCGCCGACGGCATCGTATTCAACCCCGCCGCCTATACGCATACCTCCATCGCCTTAGCCGACGCCGTCGAACTCATCACCTCCCCCGTCGTAGAAGTCCACATCACCGACATCACCCAACGCCAACCACACCGCCATACCTCCTTCCTGCGACCACACTGCATCGACTCCATCACCGGCCACGGACTCAAAGGCTATGAAATGGCCATCGAAAAGCTCTTACAATACCTCGAAGCACACAACCCTTAGCGCCCAACAAAATGCCCAAATCTCGATAAAATAGACCCCTCTTTAAGAACATTGTAGCACCTTATGCCCTCACACAATCATCCAAAGCACTGATCCATCACTCCAGTCCAACTTCTCGATATAAGGTGTAATCCTCCATCGGCGAGGGAAACGAATTCCGACGACGACTGTCCATCTGCACAATCCTCCAGTAGCGCTTCCTTCGGTTGGTCTGAATAAAAGCCGTCAACATCAGACTGCCATCCACATCCTTGCGAAGCGAGGCAATCCGATACGACTCTAAAAACGTAATGGGCCTGTACGAACGCATCGACTCCGCAAAGCGCTTCATCACCCGCTCCGAAAGCGTATCGGCAAAAACCACATCTTCGTCCATAAGCCCGATAAACTTCCACATGCCCTTTACGGGTAAGGTCAAAGGATGCCCCTTTTTGGAAGCCGGTATTTCGCCGTGTAAATAAGGCGGATTTAACTCGCGAATGACCTCAAGGCGCACCCCACTCCGCTGCGCAATCTCCTCAAAAGTCAAATGCTCGTACACCACAATCGTCGCCGTATTCCAATACTCCTCCTCCAAAGGCATCGGCTCAATGCCATAGTACTGATGATGACTAAACACATAAGAGGCGGCGATAAACTTCGGTACATAGCTGCGCGTCTCCCTCGGCAAATACCGCCGAATGACCCAATAATCGCGCGAACCAGCCCTGCGAATAGCTCTCCGGACGCGCGCCGGCCCGCTGTTGTACGCCGCTAAAGCCAATGTCCAATCTCCAAACTCCTCATACAGCGACTTCAAATACCGCAAAGCTGCATCCGTCGATTGGTGCGGATCGCGACGCATATCTACCCGATGGCTAATGTGCAATCCCAACATGCGCGCCGTGCGCTTCATCAACTGCCACAATCCCACCGCACCCGATTTCGACCGCGCCTCGGGATTGAGCGACGACTCAATGACCGCTACATACTTGAGCGCCTCGGGCATCTCATACTTCTTCAAATACATCTCAAATATGGGGAAAAACCGCTCCTTGCGGGCCAGTATCTCTGCCGTCTCTCGCTCCACCTCTATATACTGCCGTATGCGGCGTTTGACCTCCGACGTCACCCGCACCGATACCGGCCCACTCGACCATCGCAAGCGCTCCTCCAAATCATCACTTTCGTACCCCACTGCCACATACCCTTCATTCGCCCGATCTACAGGCTTGGCCATCACCGAAAGTGTTCCCACTACACTCCACAGTGCGACGAAAGCACACAGTGCTCCCTTGATGCTCATCAGACTCATTCTTTTTTGCTTAGCTCCTTCTACACGCCTTACGGCATCACTGACGGACAACCTCTCCATGGCATTACTCTTGCGGCATCGATTCATATTGCGTTTTTTTACTAACCGTATAGGCCGCAAAATCAATGCCAAACATATACCCGCACTATAAAATATCTACCCACACCACAGTTGTCCGCCTTTTCAACGGACTATATAACACCAAAATCCGCTTTTTGATTCTGCATTTAAGACTTCCTTAACGCTTTTTACTCCCACTTTAACATCCATCTATTCGCATTTTGCGAATATCCCATCCCCCATATCCAGCACCCCCATACCGACAATCTTAATCGGAATATCGTACCGATATCCAATGCTTTATTCGCACTAACCACTTACGGTTTTGAGGCAGAATACGTACTTTCGCAATGCAAACGACAGCGGGTAAACATCTAAGCCGATGCAAGAAAAAATTCTCGAATGCGTCCCCAATATCAGCGAAGGTAGGGACCAACAGATCATCGACGATATTGCCGCACAGGTAGAGACGGTAGAAGGCGTGCGCTTACTCGACGTCGACCCCGGGCATGCGACCAACCGCACCGTCATTACCTTCGTAGGTCCACCCGAAGCCGTCATCGAAGCGGCCTTTCGGCTGATCAAGCGCTCCAAAGAACTCATCGACATGCGACACCACAAGGGCGAGCACCCGCGCATGGGCGCCACCGACGTCTGCCCCCTCATCCCCGTAGCAGGTCTGACTCTCGAAGAAGCCGCCCAGTGGGCCCACACCCTCGCCAAACGCGTCGGAGAAGAATTGCAAGTGCCCGTCTATATGTACGAAGCTGCCGCCACGCGCCCAGAGCGCAAAAACCTCGCCGACATCCGCGCCGGCGAATACGAAGCCCTGCCCGAAAAACTCACCAAACCAGAATGGAAACCCGACTACGGACCCGCCCGATGGGTGCCTGAGTTCGGCGCCATCGCCATCGGCGCCAGAGACTTCCTCATCGCCTACAACGTCAACCTCAACACCACCTCCGTGCGTCGCGCCAATGCCGTGGCCTTCGACATCCGCGAAAAGGGACGTGTCCTGCGCAAAGGTCACCCCCTCACGGGTGAAATCGTGCGCGACGAAAAGGGAAACCCCGTCCGCATCCCCGGCAAACTCAAAGGCGTCAAAGCCATCGGCTGGTACATCGAAGAATACGGCATCGCACAGGTCACCATGAACATCACCGACATCCATGCCACTCCACTCCACATGGCCTTCGAAGCCTGTAGAGAGTCCGCCCGCCAACGGGGCATGCGCGTCACCGGCTCCGAACTCGTGGGCCTCGTGCCCAAAAAAGCCCTCCTCGACGCCGGCAAGTACTATCTCCGCCAACAACAGCGCTCCACAGGCATACCCGAACGCGAAATCATACGCATCGCCGTCAAAAGCCTCGGGCTCGACGAACTCGCCCCCTTCGACATCGATAAAAAGATCATCGAATATCGGCTCCAAAATCCCGACCGTGATCCCTTAGTGCGACTATCGGTACGAGACTTCACCTACAAAACAGCGTCGGAAAGTCCCGCACCCGGCGGCGGTTCCGCATCCGCACTCGCCGGCGCCCTCGGCGCCGCGCTCGGCACCATGGTCGCCAACCTCTCCGCCCACAAACGCGGATGGGACGAGCGATGGGAATACTTCTCCCAATGGGCAGAAAAGGGCCAACAGCTCGTCGACGCCCTCCTCCAGCTCGTCGACGAAGATACCCGTGCCTTCAACGCCATCATCGACGCCCTACGCCTGCCTAAGGGCACCGACCAAGAACGCCAGGCAAGAGATCAAGCCATCCTCCGCGCCACCAAAGGCGCCGTAGAAACACCCCTGCACACCATGCAACGCGCCGCAGAAGCCCTGCCCCTCATCCGCGAAATGGTCAAAGAGGGCAACCCCGCCTCCATCACCGACGCCGGCGTCGCCGCCGTCCTCCTCCGCGCAGCCGCCCTCGGAGCCTGGCTAAACGTGCGCATCAACCTCCGCGATATCCCCGACGAAGAATACAAAACCCAGATCAACCAACAAGGCCAAACCCTCCTCGACCAACTCCAACAGGCCGAAAGCGAAATCATCGATTTCATACTCCAAAAAATCTGACCAACTATGCCCTTTACCTATCCCGACGACTCCACACGCACCACCCTCCTGCGTGCCGCCGAAAGCCACGGACTCCCGCTCTATGCCTACGACATGGCAACCATCCGCAGTCAACATCAGCGCTTTGTGCGCGCATTCAACACGCCCAAACTGCGCATTCACTACGCCATGAAGGCCCTGAGCAATTTTACCATTCTCCAGCACATGCGCAAGCTCGGCCTGCGCATCGACGCCGTGTCCATCGGTGAAGTGCTCAAAGCCCGTGCTGCCGGCTTCCCACCCGATGAAATTCTCTTCACCCCAAGCGGTGTGTCGCCCGACGAATACGAACGCGCCATCCGCGAAAGAGTCCGTATCAACATCGACAACCTCGACGCACTCGAATACTTCGGCGTACACCATCCCAACATCCCCGTAGGCATCCGCATCAACCCCCATGTCATGGGCGGAGGCCACAGCAAGATCTCCGTGGGACATATCGACTCAAAGTTCGGCATCAGCATCCACCAATTGCCACTGGTACGCCGATTAGTGCAATCGCTCCATATGCGCATCGCAGGCATACACATGCACACGGGATCCGACATCCTCGACACCCAGGTGTTCCTGCGCGCATCCGACATACTGTTTGACGTGGCTCGCCAATTCGAAGACCTCCAATACCTCGACTTCGGCAGCGGATTCAAAGTGGCCTACCACCCCAACGACATCGAAACCGATATCGAAGAACTCGGCAGGCATTTTACCGATAAATTCGAAGCATTTTGCTCCTCCTACGGCAAAGAACTCGAATTGATCTTCGAACCCGGCAAATTCCTCGTCAGTCAGGCAGGCTACTTCCTCGTGCGCGTCAACTGGATCAAACAGACGACCAGCACGCGCTTCGCCCTCATCGATAGCGGCTTCAACCATTTCATCCGCCCCATGTTCTACGGCGCCCATCACGAAATCGTCAACCTCACCAACCCCGATGGCAAGCCAAGAGTATATACTGTAGCGGGATACATCTGCGAAACCGACACCTTTGCCGTCAACCGACTCCTCCCCGAAGTACGCCCAGGCGACATACTCTGCTTCCTCAACGCAGGAGCCTACGGCTACGTCATGGCCTCACAGTACAATACACGACCACGACCCGCCGAAGTACTCATCGACCGCGATGAAATCAGCCTCATCAATCCGGCCGAATCCTGGGAAGAGCTCTGGCAACGCGAAATGCAGGCCCACGTAAATTCCTCCTGATATACTAAATTGCCCTTTTGCTCGTCCTATCTGTAAGTGGATACAGCTCCTATGACACGGGTAGCAATCATCGGCAACGGAGTGGCAGGAGCAACGGCCGCCCTCCACATCGCCCGCCATCCCAATTACTCGGTTACCCTCATCTCCGACGAAACCCCCTATTTCTTCGCTCGTACGGCACTGATGTACGTATACATGGGCCATATCCGCGCCTCCGACCTCAAGCCCTACCCCGATACCCTTTGGGATAAGTACCACATCCAACGCATCCACGACCGGGTCACCGATATCGACTTCCAGCACAAGCATCTCCACCTCGCTGAGGGAAACACCATACCTTACGACATACTCATCCTGGCGACGGGCTCCATTCCCCACCGCATCGACTGGCCCGGCATCCACCTCGACCGCGTGGGATACCTGTACCACCTGCAGGACCTCCATCGCCTCGAACACTGGACGCCCCACATCCGCCATGCCGTCATCGTCGGCGGCGGCCTCATCGGTATCGAGCTGGCCGAAATGCTCCGATCCCGCCACAAACAGGTGACCTTCTTAGTACGCGAATCCCACTTCTGGAACATCGTCCTCTCCGATAGCGAAGCCCAACTCATCGACCAACACATCCGCGAGCACGGAGTGGACCTGCGGCTCAACACCGAGCTGGAAGAAATTGTCGATGACGGCAGTGGAAAAGTCGGCGCCGTGCGCACCTCCTCAGGAGACCTCATCCCCTGCCAATACGTCGGCATCACCATCGGCGTCAAACCCAACGTCCAATGGCTCCGCGATAGCCACCTCCACATCGATACCGGCATCGTCGTCGACGAGTTCTTGCGCACCAACATCGAAGATGTCTACGCCATCGGCGACTGCGCCCAACTCCAACACACAGCCCCCTACCGCCGCCCCATCGAACCCGTGTGGTACACCGCCCGCGAAATGGGACAATGCGTCGCCGCCACCATCACCGGTAACCCCACCCCCTACCGCCAAGGGCTCTGGTACAATTCCGCCAAATTCTTCGACATCGAATACCAAACCTACGGATACGTGCCTCCCCACCCCGACCCCGAGACCGACGATTTCCTGTGGCAAGATCCCCCACACTACCGCAGCCTGCGCATCCATTACCGAAGAGACAACCACGCCATCCTCGGAATCAACGCCCTCGGCCTGCGCCTCCGCCAAGAGCAGTGCCACCAATGGATCCAGCAAGCCACTCCCCTGCCCGAGGTGATTTCCCAACTCCCTCTCGCCGCTTTCGACCCCGAAGGCAATACCTCCTACCTCCGCGACATCCAACAATACTTTCAAGCACAATTTTATACCACAAACTCCCCTTAACATGGCACCTACGCATACCTCATATCGGTATAAAATCGTGCGTCACATAGCCGACGGCATTATCTTCCTATTATTAGCAATGCTGGCTCTCCGCTGGATGGACATACGCGTCCTCCCCGACACACTGAGCTCCTGGGGCATACCGCTTGCCTTTGTCCTCGCCATGGCATTGCGCGCCTGGGCCCAATACGCCCACCGCCCTCCCGGCATCCACAACAACGGCGTGTGGTTTCGACCACTGACTTCGCGAAAATGGCCCGCATTGACGCTCAGCCTCTTGCTCACTTCCTTCTACGTAGTGCTGTACTTCTACCCCCAATACCTCGGACTGGGTTCCGACGGCGCCCCTAATCGAGGGCTCATCGCCATGTTCGACCCATTGAGCAAAGCCCTCTCGGGCAATCCCGCAAGCCAGTGGTTTGTCTACGGCGTTTTTTACACCACGGCGATTTTGGGTTTTGGTATAAAATTTTTGATGAAATACCGTCACAACCGCTACCAGAGGTGGCGAACACTCTCCGTCATGTTCTTCCAGCTCGGCTTCGCCTTTCTGCTGCCCGAATTGCTCATGGCCTTGAACAAGCCGTATTACAACTTTGCTACCTTTTGGCCCCTGCACTACTACTACTTCGACCAATGGCACGTCGATCAACTCTTAAGGGCAGGCCTCCTCGGCAAATGGATGTTCTTTTGGGGGCTGGCCATGATTTTTATCCTTTCCCCCTACCTGACCTATCGGTTTGGCAAGCGCTGGTTTTGTTCGTGGGTGTGCGGCTGTGGAGGTCTTGCTGAGACCGCCGGCGACCCCTTTCGCCATCTCTCCAGTAAAAGCCTTCGCGCCTGGCAAATCGAGCGATACCTCATCCACAGCATCCTCGTCGTAGCCGTGGCTATGACGATCGGCGTGATCGAATCGTACCTCCGCACAGGTCAATACTGGCTCACGCCGCGCTCCTTCGTCGTACTCAGTCTGCTGGTCGTAACGCTGCCCTCCGCATGGCTCCTCTTCACACAAAGAGAGCAACTCGCACGCGATGCGCGCATCCTCCTCGCAGCCGTAGCCCTGCTCTTCTCCATCGTGCTGGTCAACCACCTCTTCTCCCCCAATGGCGAAATCTTCTTCGTCGATGCCGGGACCGTGCGAAAGTGGTATGGCTTCTTTATCGGGAGCATCTTCTCCGGCGTCATCGGCGTGGGCTTCTATCCCATTATGGGAAGCCGTGTGTGGTGCCGCTTCGGCTGCCCCCTCGCCGCCATCCTCGGCATCCAACAAAAGTTCTTTTCGCGCTTCCGCATTACCGTCAACGGTGGCCAGTGCATCTCTTGCGGCAACTGCTCCGTGTACTGCGAAATGGGTATCGACGTGCGCGACTACGCCCAGCGCGGCAAAAACATCGTCCGCGCATCCTGCGTCGGTTGCGGCATCTGCGCCGCCGTCTGTCCACGCGGCGTCCTCCGCCTCGAAAACGGACCGAGCTATAAAAACAAAGCCTAAATCACGAAATCCTCCGTACACCAAGTGCTCCACCAACCATGCTTTTTTCTAACTAAAACAGTGAATCAATTCTTATATCCAACCTCTTTTCATGCCCACACGCACTCTTGAATGTACACTATGGCTGCCAGAGACTTATCTCTCTTCCGTATACACGATCGTCGTACAGCTGCCCGTTGGCAAGATCCTCCCATCCATAAAGGATTACTGACTGATCCGTCGCACCATCCTGCCCATTGTATCATAAAGGCGCATAGCTATCCCCACCTTTCACCTTCTACCTCACCACAACATCCCCTCACTGCTTGACCATCCTCACCTGGTGCACCATACCTCCCTCGTCGAGCAAGCGCACCAGGTACACCCCGGAGGATAGACCACCGACCTCGATGGTACTGCGGTAGCGCTCCCTCAATACCACGCGACCCATCAGATCACACACCTCTACGTAGGCATACCGCCGATCCGCCTCGATCTGCAGCACTCCATCTACGGGGTTGGGATACACCCGTACCCCCTCCTCCACAAGCTCTACATCACTCGTGGAGGTCTTCAGTCCAAGCTTCCTCCCATCGATCAACATCCATGTGTGGGGGCTAAACGACTCGGCATCGCGATCCTCATAGTAGTAGTTTGTGCCAAGACAAAGTAATATATTCTTATCGGGCGTTTCAGCAATATAATCAGGTCCATTGCTATCCAACAAATGATTCTCCCCCATCTGCTGCGAAAACTTCTCCACCCACTCGCCATCCTCATATAGGTAATACCGCACCGTCTGAGGCAACTCCCTCGGATAGCTATCATCCCAACTATACGTCATCATCAACGGCTTTTGTGAGTACTTCAAAAATCTCATACCCTGGTCAAAAACGTACTCATTTTCTTTTGGCTTGTAACTTGACCATGCCAGTATGCGCCCATCGTAATCGATTATCACATGATAATCTTTTCGCTTCGGCAGTCTATAGCCATCTATGACATAAAGTGTTATAGATTCATCATCGGCATGTTTAATAAATACGTTATTCACCTCTTTTAATGTATCCACCAACGCTCCAAGACTGACCCGCTTGATCAAATTCAAGTCCTTGTCGTATAACTGCATATAAATCAAATCCCGCTCCGTCAACCATAATTGATCTCCCTTATATTGCGTATATGCATAAACATTTACGATCGTATCGTTGTCTCCAATAAATACCTTCGAGTTATCAATGCCCAGCCTTAATGAATCCAAATCGTACTTTTCCGCAGGATAGTACAGCGTATCGACCCGTTGGTATTCCAAATGACCCTCCTTGTCGAGTAATTTCAATTCCAAGGTCTTTTTATTCCTCCAGATCCGCACGTACACGTATTTCCCATCCTCGCGTTTCTCCAATACATTATCCCCAGCTATCCTCGGCCAAACAATAAACAAGGTGCTGTCCTCTCGATCCCAACAGTCGTAACCCAACAGCCTGCCGTCTGCCTTGTGGTATTTGCGTATACAGACATAAGAACTATCTCCAAAAAAATTGTATTTCGCAGGAACAATGTCTTTCTCAGGTCCAGCATATCGCTTCATCGTCACCAGCTCTACGGTGTCGTCCCGCAGCTTGATGCGCACCGCAAACTCCTGCCGATCCAGATGACGGTGGTCAAACACCTGCTTCCACACCTCCCGGCCCGTGCGCAAGTCGATCTTGTAGACGATCGCCCCGTAAA
>WFXH01000096.1 GCA_015490715.1 Saprospiraceae bacterium
ATCCATCTTTGCGAATGCCTCCAACACTGTACCGCCTCAATTCAACGGCATATTTGATGCTGGGGTAAAAACACGCTTCCCCTTCCATCGTTTTACTTGTACACTTCAACTGTCCAAGGACTGCGACGCGATGGACGAGCATTTTCTAAAAGAACTGTACAGCGAACACAAGCACGCTCGGGTCTTGCCTTCCCCCGACGAAGTAAGCGAATGGCTGCACTGCCTGTTGGCTTGGTTGTTTCCCGCCTTTTCGTCGAAGCGCTTTGCTCACGAGCTCGAATTTCGGGCATTCGGCGAAAGCCTGAAGAGCAAATTACTCCACCTGTTGATGCAGAGCGACGAAAGCGTCGACAGCGATTACATTCTTAAAGACTTCTTCGACTCCTTAAGGGATATACGCCTCATGCTGCTCGACGATGCCCAAGCCATCTATCGCGGCGACCCTGCAGCGCGCAGCGTGGCCGAAGTCATCCACAGCTATCCGGGCTTCTTCGCCATCGCCGTCCATCGCGTGGCACACGCCTTCGTCAGCTACGGCCTGCCCTCACTGGCAAGGATGTTTTCCGAATACGCCCACAGTAAAACGGGCATCGATATCCACCCAGCGGCCAAGATCGGTCCACGGTTTTGCATCGACCACGGTACCGGCATCGTCATCGGCGAAACCACTCAAATAGGCGCAGATGTAAAAATCTACCAGGGCGTGACCTTAGGAGCCCTCAGCGTCCAAAAAGAGCTCGCCCAATCCAAGCGACACCCCACCATCGAAGATCGCGTCGTCATCTATGCCGGCGCCACCATCCTGGGAGGACAAACCACCGTGGGCCACGATAGCATCATCGGCGGCAATGTGTGGCTCGTCAAAAGCGTACCCCCCTACTCGAAAATCTACTACGGCAAAGAACCCACATAAAATCCAACTTCACTACCTATGAAAAACCTCATCGGCAACACTCCGCTCACCCTCCTCGAAACCCTCTCCACCGACAAAGCCCGCATCTACGCCAAGCTCGAAGGCAACAACCCCGGCGGTAGCGTCAAAGATCGCCCCGCCTGGAGCATGATCCAACATGCCCTCCGCACTGGCCTACTCCATCCCGACGGCCAAAGCCGCATTATCGAGCCCACCAGCGGCAATACCGGCATCGCCTTAGCCATGATCGCTGCCAAACTCCAGATTCCCATCACGCTCGTCATGCCCGAAAACGCCACCCCCGAACGCGTCAAGGCCATGCGCGCCTACGGCGCCGATGTCATCCTCACCCCCGCCGAAAAAACCATCGAATACTCACGCCTCTACGCCGAACAACTCGCCCAACAAAACAACTGGTACATGCCCAACCAGTTTGCCAACCCCCAAAACCCCCTCTATCACTACCAAACCACCGGCCCCGAAATCTGGCGCGATACTCGCGGCAAGATCACCCACTTCGTCTCCGCCATGGGCACTACCGGCACCATCACCGGCGTCGGCCGCTTCCTCAAAGCCCAAAATCCCCACATCCATATTATCGGCGCCCAACCCGACGAAAAAGGAGGCATCCCCGGCATCCGCAAGTGGTCGCCCGACTTCGTGCCCGCCATCTACGATCCCTCCGTCGTCGACCAAACCATCACCGTCAGCCGCGAAGAAGCCATCGATATGGCCCGTTACCTCGCCCGTCGCGAAGGACTCCTCTGCGGAATGAGCGGCGGCGGAGCCGTCAAAGTCGCCAAAAAACTCCTCCAGACACTCCCTCCGTCCCACCCACCAGCCCTCATCGTATGCATCATCCCCGACCGCGGCGACCGATACCTCAGCTCCGATCTCTTCGACTGAATCCTATGCTCACCACCGCAAACGCCTACATCCGCTCCCAACCCTTTTCCTTGCCAAACATTCCACAATACTACCACCCTTTCCACTCCAATGTCTTTGCCCTAACTTTGCAGCAGAACAATGCATCCCATGTTGCACACCATCAAAAAACCTCCGACTCATGAAGTACCTCTTTACCCTTCTCAACGCAACGCTCTTCATCACCCCACTGCTTGCTCAAGATCTGAGCAATTTTACCCTCTCCTGCCACTATCCCCTCACCAACGGACCCTACGACAGCGCAGGACACTGCGATACCTTGCTCTACAAAAATGTCCACTTCAGCGACTCGGGCGCCTACCTCAACGGAATCTACGACGACGGCACCGACCCCAACGCCTCTAACCTATACTCCGATGTCATCGAAGCCCTCCAACAACCCACCTTTGCCGTCGAGCTCGAATTCCTCCCCGTCCTCGACAGCCAAAACCGCGCCCTCATTGTACTCGGCCCACTATGGCGCTACATCAAAGTGCATATCGGCAACGACCGCTCCATAGGTACCAGCGTCAACGACCGACACACCACCTTTCACAATATCACGCTCGACTCCGGCCAATGGCACCGGCTCGTCATCATCCACACCGCCGACGACAGTACCACATCGTTTTACCTCAACGGCTCCCGCATCGCCCAGTACCGCGAAGCCCTCAACGCCCCACTCGACGACCGCAAGCTCACCGCCTCCGACGGCGGCTTCGGTTGGACCTACAAGGGCTGGTGGCGCCATCTAAAAATCTACAGGGAAAAATCCAGCCGCACACGACTGCACACTACCCCCACCACTCCCATCATCTACCCCAATCCTCTCACCAGCGGCGGCATCTGCACCATCACACCAAACATCCATTTCGACAAACTGACCTTCGTCCATCCTTCCGGCCACTCCTACTATCCCACCCGCCTACACGCCAACCAATACCGCCTCAGCGGCATTCCTCCGGGCCTCTACATCGCCCTACTCAGCACACCAAAAGGACTCCAATCCATCCCCATCGTCGTACTACCCACTACAAGCCGTTGATTTAGCCTATTTTGGTATAAAATCGCTCGCCCCTACTACAACACAAGCCGATCCATCAAAGGACAGCTGTTTGCTCTCGCCTTACTTTTTTTATGTATGAAATCGTGCGCCGTATGAAATCGTACGCCATCTTACTCGTCGACCCAATGCGATTACACCTCAGCGGTCCTGCTCTCCCTTCCGCTTTGCATTGAGGATATCGCGTATGCGAGCGGCAGCCCGAAAATCCTCCCGCTCGATACAGATTTGCAACAGACGCTCCAATTCACTGATGGAGTACTCCTCATAGGTCTTCGACTGCTGCGAAAACGAACGCTCCGGCGTATCGAGCGTATAGCTCGCCGATTCCATCACCGCCTCATCGGCATAGACGGGACAACCCGTGCGCACAGCCATGGCCACCGCATCGGAAGTGCGTGCATCCACGCGCACCATCTCACCCCCTCGCTGTAGCACCATATGCGCGTAAAACACGCCTTCCTCTACCCGATAAATCTCAACGCATTGCAGTCGCGCTTGGAGTGCACGAATGAGTTGCTCCATCAAGTCGTGAGTCATCGGCCGAGCCGGCTGCACTCCTTCCAATACCATGGCAATCGATTGCGCCTCCCACTGGCCTATCTCTATGGCTAAACGGCGAAATCCACCCTCCTCCTCAAACACCAACACAAAGTGCTCGGGATTCGATCTACACGCCGATATCGCTATGAGATTGAGCTCTACGTGCCGCATCAATAGTTTCTTTCTTCCCTGTGCAAAGCTATTACCATGGTATGTTTTCGTAAATAAACATCAACCCGACAAGGGTACAGATAATGCCAGACAGCCAACTCATGACCACCCGCGTCTTGGGATACCGCACAAAGCGCCTCCCAAACGGTATGTGCAATATGCCCGCCGCTAAGAGCATGCCGAGTATCGTCCCCAGGCCAAAGACCGCTATCAAAAGCAACCCCATCCACTGATCCCGCACCTTCGACAGCGCCAGTATGATCACCGAACCACTGCCCGCCAAGCCATGAATAATCCCCACGCCAAAGGCCATGTGATGCGAATGCGAAAACACCTTCCCCCATCGGTCAAAGCGGCGGTCGACGAGCGGCAAGATGCGCCACAAACCCATCACTACCAACATGATCCCCACCAACACTTCAAACCGCGAAAACACCTCTTCATCGACCGTCCATTTCAAACTCAACAACACCATTCCCGCCACAAAAATCGTCAGCGTGTGTCCCATCCCCCACAACACGCCGTCTTTCATCGCTTTCAACGCATCCTTCCGATAGCTCGACATCACACTCATCGCCGCTAAGTGATCCGCCTCAAAGGCATGAATAAATCCCACGGCCAACATCGCTAAAATTCCCATCGATTCCATCATTCAGCTGTGTTTTGTAGTCCTTCCATTTCATGCACAACAATCCGATGGTTGCCCGTATCGGCAATCGCCATATAGCGCCCCTCGATGCACACCGCAAAGGGCCAATAAAAACAATCCACCGCTCCTGAAATCGACTCGAGATGCTCCCCGCCCATGGTGAACTCCTTCTGGCCGAGTAAGAAGCTCGCCCGCGCATTGTTTTGCTCGGGTATGGGCTCAAACCACAACAGCCGGCTATTGCCCGCATCGACCACCCACAGCCCCTCACCGTAGAAAAAGCTGTCGTAACACCAGTTGAGCGTGTGCGCATCGGGATGCGGCAGATATTGATTTTGTCCACACGACTCAAAATCGGGCTGACCGATGACGACGTCCGCCCTCTGGTAGTCCAGTCCCTTGCGCCAGTCCTTCCACAGAAGCACCCTGTAGTACTGCGTATCGGCTATGGACATCATGCCCTCGGGCGATATGCGCACCGAATACGGCCATACCGGCTGATGCGGCTCGTAATCGCGCTCCGTCATCGACGGCTTGCCGATCACACCTGTAGCAGCTGCGTAATTGTCTTCCGGGATTGTCTCATAAAATAGTACGCGACGGTTGCCCGTATCGGCTATCCACAGCCGAGTGCCATCGGAGTGTACGCCATACGGCCAGTGTAGGGTGTGCGCCGTGGGCGCACTGCCGATGCCCTCGTTGGGTGTGTTGCTGCTAAAATCGCGCTGTCCGACGACCACATCGGCAGGCTGACCGTGGCGCGTGGGAAAGCTGTGCCAGATGAGCACGCGGTGGTTCCACGCATCGGCTACGATGAGGCGCCGACCGTCCGACCATAGCCCCGATGGGTACAACAGCGTCGACGCCGACACGGCTCCCCCCGCATTGCGGCCAATGGCCTCAGGCGCTTCCTGCCCCAACACCACATCGGGAGGCTCGTATTCGTCTTCGGGTATGCGGTGCCAGATGAAGACGCGATTTTGCGCCGTATCGCTGATGAGCAACTTCCCATCGACGAGCCACACACCTCGCGGCGCCAACAAGGGCACCTCTCGACTGCCCCGCACCAACAGCGTCCGCCGTATGTCAAAACGCGTCTTCGTATCCATATGCCTATCCATCGCTCAACAAATTCGAGGCAATTGCGCCCCTGCCAACATGTTGACCACCCGCGTACCGCCAATGCCGCTACGCAAGACTACCTTGCCGGGATGCTCCTCCACGACCTCTCCCACAATTGCCGCTCGCCGCCCCTCTTCGAGACCATGTAGCGTTTCTACAACATCTTCCGCTGCATCGCCCGAAACGATCGCCACAAACACACCCTCATTGGCCACATACAGCGGATCCAACCCCAACAGCTCACACGCTCCCTTGACGTCTTCGTCGATGGGTATGGCATCCTGCTCGAGCTGAATGCCCACGCCCGCATCCCGAGCGATTTCGTTCAGCGTGGTGGCTACTCCTCCGCGCGTGGGATCCCTGAGCAAGTGTATCGCCACACCGTGCGCATCGAGCAAGGCCTCTACAGCGCGATGCAGCGGCCGCGTATCGCTCCGCACCGTCGTCTCAAACTCCAGCCCCGGCCGTCGCGACATCACCGCCACACCGTGCGCAGCTACCGGCCCACTCAACACAATGCGATCCCCCACCGCAACGCGCGACAGGGCAATCTCCGCCTTGGGATGCAGCACCCCAATACCCGAAGTGTTGATAAAGATCTTGTCCCCACTACCCTTCTCCACGACCTTGGTATCGCCCGTCACGATCTGCACCCCCGCCTCCAAACACGCCAACCGAATGCTCTGAAGTATCTCCCAAAATTCCTCCACCGCAAGGCCCTCCTCGATGATAAAGCTCAACGACAGATAGCGCGGACGCGCTCCACACATGGCCAAATCGTTGACCGTCCCATTGATGGCCAAATCCCCAATATTGCCTCCCGGAAAAAACACCGGCGACACCACAAAACTATCCGTCGTAAACGCCAACTTCTCACCAACCTCCAACACAATGCCGTCGTGCCGAGAGGCCGTCAGCACATCTTCTAAGATCGCATAGATGCCCTTATCCAGCAATTTATGCGTCAAAATACCCCCACTGCCGTGCCCCAGCGTGATGATATCAAAATCGAGCTTGGGCATGGGACATTGCAAGGTAAAACTGCGCTTCTTCGTCAACTCCATAGGCTAATGTTTACACTATCCTTCGTATTCGATCGGCTCCCACTTGCGACGTCGAAAGATCTTCCTGCGCTCGGCGTAGAGATTGCGCTCCTCCCAAGGCATGGGCTTTTTATACACAAAACAATGTCGTCGATAGTGGTACTGCCAGTTGTCTTCGAAGAAATTCTTGCGCATCTCTTCCAACTCGTGTGCGCGATACGACTCGAGCGGCTTGATGCGCTCGTCCTTGAGACGCTGAAATTGCTTTGCCTTGATGAGCTTGTCGAAGTATTTGAGCGACATAATTTTTTCCGCTTCGCCACGCACAAAATCGGAAAATTCCGTTACCGTCTGGCCATAATAGTCGTCGATGAGGCCGATTTCCTTGGCGATTTCCACGCCCCAGGGCAGACACTCTTCCGTAAAGCGCCTCGCCTTGTCGATGCCAATGCGCCGCGGCAGTAGATAGGTCCAGTACTCTGAGCCGTACAGTCCCATGTTGCGCGTGTGCGGGTTGAGCACGATGCCCTGTCGCGCATACACCTTGTCGGCGGCCAACGCAAAGGGCACGCCACCAGCCCCTGCATTGCCGTGCATGGCCGCTATGACGTAGTGATCCGTGGAGAGAATTACCTCTCGTATTAAATCGTTGATGGCGTGAATGTTTTCCCATGAGGTCTGTGCGGGATTGTCGGATGCCTCGATGATGTTGAGATGTATGCCGTTCGACCACAGATCCATCCCCCCCATGAGCACGACCATCTTCGATCGCTCCTTGGCTCGGATGATGGCTCGCCGCAATCGATGGCATTGTTCCACATCCATTGCGCCATTGTAAAAGTCGAAGTACACATACGCGATCGGCCCGTCAAAGCGCACGCGTATTTCCTGCCAGGTGGGGTAATCCGGCTCCTCAAACGGCGATAGCGGCATCTCCGGTACGCCTTCCAGGGCCTGCCCCAACACCATCGATGCCGGAAGCTTGATGCCCTCCGCCGTAGGCTCTTTGAGATGCGTGATCCATACAGCTCCATCGCCCGTGGCAACACATATTGCCTTGTCGCGCTGGGCTAAAATCTCCCCTGGCGTTCCGCGCAACTTTCCCTCGGGATGTGCCCCGTAGGCGAGATAACTCTTTCCCCCAATCCGACATAGTGCACCGGGAGCGCTATCGGCCGCTCGTACCTTCGTCCAAATGTCGGAGGTCGACTCCCCCCAATCGAAGTGGAGTTCTTCCTGGGTAAGAGAGGGATACCACCGGCCTCTGCGATCGGTGGGATATTCTTCCGCAGGTATGCCCTTGCCTCCCGATTGAAATTTTTCTACCGCTTCGACCACGCCCTTAGCAGCGGCTTGCGTCACCTCACAGCGATAGAGCGCCGCCTTGCTCACCGGCCGCATGTCAAAAGCGTGAAACGCCCAGACGGGACCAGCGTCCATCTTTTCTACGGCCTGTAAAATCGTCACCCCCCACCGACGCTCCCCGCGCAAGATGGCACGATCCAACGACGATGCACCGCGATCGCCCACAATGCCGGGATGGACGACCAGACAAACATACCGCTCGTACACCGCTGCTGGGATGCGACGCTTTAAGAAGGGTGCTACGATCAGATCCGGACCGTATTCCTCTACCGCTCTGCGCATCCCCTCGGCATCACGCGCGATGTGGACATGTACATGGTGATTGCGCCGGTCCATCTCAATCCACAGGCGCTGCGCCATCCCGTTAAATGCCGTTGTCAAAAAGAGTATCTTCACCTCTCCACACCCTTTACTCCTCCACCGTCAATCGATAAAAGTGATAGTACGCCGCACATGCTCCCTCACTGCTGACCATCGGGGCTCCCAATGGAGTCTCGGGCTTGCAGCGCGTGCCAAAGTTGGGACAGTCGATCGGCTTCTTGATGCCCTTCATGATCTCCCCCGCTATGCATTGTCCATCTTCTTCCACCTCGGGAATGTCGACTTCAAACTTGTACAGGGCATCGTATGCGCGGTATTTCTCCTTGATGCGGTAGCCTGAGTTGGGAATGATTTCCATACCGCGCCACAGCCGATCCGTCACCTCAAACACCTCAAAGATGATCTCCTGCGCCCGCTGATTGCCCTCCTCCGTGACAATGCGCGAATACTGATTTTCCAGCTCCGCCCGACCGCTCTCCAGCTGACGAACGACCATCAAAATACCCTGCAACAAATCCACCGGCTCAAATCCCGTCACTACAATGGGCACCTTGAAGCGCTCCACCAACGGATAGTACTCGTACATGCCCATCACGCTGCACACATGCCCTGCCGCTAAAAATCCATCTACTCGACACTCCGAATCCTCCAATATCGCCTCAATCGCCGGCGGCACCAACACGTGCGAACACAGCAGTGAGTAGTTTTTCAGCCCCATGCGATGCGCATGCAATACCGACAAGGCATTGGCGGGGGCCGTCGTCTCAAAACCCACCGCAAAAAACACCACCTCGCGATCGGGATGGTCCGCCGCAATCTTGACCGCATCCAGCGGCGAATACACAATCCGCACATCCGCACCCTTCGCCTTGGCCTCCAACAAGCTCATCTCCGACCCCGGCACGCGCAACATGTCGCCAAACGAACACAAAATCACCCCCTGATGCACCGCTAAATGCACCGCCTTGTCAATGAGATTGAGCGGCGTCACACATACCGGACAACCCGGCCCGTGAATCATCCGTATCTCCTTGGGCAACAAATCCAGAATGCCGTTTTTAACCAAGCTGTGCGTCTGCCCACCGCACACCTCCATGATGTTCCACGGACGCGTGACCGTGCGCTTGATTTCCTCCAAATAGCGCTTCGCCAGCTCTGGATCCCGATATTCGGTCAAATACTTCATAACAGCGCAGTTTTCACCATTTCATACACAACACACCCTAATTACTATCCTCGCGGTACTCCTTCGGGTCCGGCAGCATGGACTGAATGTCCAGCTCATCGACCTCACCCATCTCTTCGAGGTATCGAAACGTTCGCTTGGCCTCTTCTTCGTTGACGATACTGATCGCCACGCCGACGTGCACCAACACGTAATCGCCAACCTTGGCTTGAGGCACCATCTCCAAACTCACCTCCTTGATGATGCCCCCAAACTGCACCTTGGCCATCTTGACGCGACCATCGTACTGATGCTCAATCGATAAGACCTTACCGGGTATTGCCAAACACATATGCTATGGTTTTTGATGATTCTTCGCTCGCTACACAGTGCCGATAATACATCACTTGTCCAAAAGAGATGCACTCGTCGTTGGGTGGAAAGTGTCGATGGAAGTAGAGCGCTCTATCCTCCATAAGTGCGCTGACCAGATCGACCAGCAACGCGTTTTGCCACACCCCTCCGCTAAAGGCCACCTTTCGTATGTCGAGCTCTTCCGCAATCGCGCGTATCCACGAGGCAATGCCGAGGTGAAAACTAAACGCAATCCGACCGCGATCCACTCCCCGACGACAATCTTCTAAGACTTCTCGGCACAATGACGGAAAGCTGTTCTTTCGGTGCCCTATAGTGCGCAATGCCTTATCGATGCCCCCACATTGATCCACCCATCGGGTAGCGATCGTTTCGAGCATCATCGCGGCCTGCCCTTCATAGCTCATCACATCGCAAAGTCCCAATAGAGAGGCCACCGCATCAAAGACCCGTCCCATCGACGAGCTGCGCACTTGGCCGCGGCCCACTGCTCGCGTATACCACGACCACTCCCGATCCGAAAACTTTCCGCGCAACTCCTCCACCGCACCAAAGACAGCCAATGCCGACAAACGCGGCTGCCGGGCCATCTTATCCCCCGACAGGTGTGTGAAATACGGCACATGACCGACCCTCTGTATTTCACCCCGATGGTAAACCATCCACTCGCCTCCCCATATTTGGCCGTCGTCGCCATAGCCCGTGCCGTCCAAGATCACCCCCAACACGGGCTCCGCACTATCCCATAGGCCATGCTCGGACAGCACAGCAGCAAAATGCGCCTTGTGGTGCTGCACACGGTAGACCGACAGCTCATGCTCCGCAGCAAAAGCCTCTCCTCGCTGCGTCGCGTAGTAGTCGGGATGCTTATCGACCAGTACCAGCTCAGGATGGATTTCAGTGAGCTCCATTAAATGTGCTAACGTATGATCGTAATAACGCTGCGCTTCAAGGGTCGATAGCTCTCCGAGGTACTGGCTCGTAAAGAGGCCGCGCTTGCCGGCCAAGGTAATGGAGGCCTTCAAATGCCCTCCCATGGCTAAAACTTCTTGTCCTTCATCGTATTCGAAATCGGAGGGTACACTGGGCGCTAACCCTCGCGAACGGCGCAGCCAGATGGGTATCCCACGCGTACTGATGCGCATCACGCTGTCGTCTTGCGGCACGACAATCTCCCGATCGTTGCTCACCCATACATCGGCCACCCCTGCAAGCCCGCGCAGCGCATCCTCATCGCGGTACAGTATGGGCGAACCACTGATATTGCCACTCGTCGCCACTATGGGACGACCCAACGATTTCATGATGAGCAAGTACAACGGCGTGTAGGGCAACATCACCCCTATGGATTGCAGACCGGGCGCAATTCCCTCGGCAAGCGTCGACGGCTTGCTACTCAAGAGCACGATCGGCGATACGGGGCTTGTCAAGGCACGTGCTTCCTCCTCGCGAAGAGCAAAGTCCTGACCCACCGAGGCCAGATCCGGATACATCACCGCCAAGGGCTTATCCGGACGTTGCTTCCGATCGCGCAAGCGCTGCACGACGCGCGCATCCGTGGCGTCGGCGAGGAGCAGATATCCACCGATGCCCTTGACGGCTACGATCGCTCCCCGCTCCAGCGCGTGCGCAACCTGCTTCGGTATCTCCTCCTGTGGTATAGCTTTCACACGGCCATTCGATGTATGCCACTGCATGTGAATCGCACAGTCCGGACACGAATTGGTCTGCGAGTGGTACCGCCGATCCATGGGATCACTGTACTCTTGCGCACAGTGTGCACACATTTTAAAAGGCGCCATCGTAGTGCGCGCCCTGTCGTACGGAAGGGCCTGAATAATCGAATACCGTGGCCCGCAATCCGTGCACGTCGTAAAAGCGTAGCCATACCGCCGATTCGACGGATCCAAGAGCTCCTCTGCACAATGGGCACACATGCCGAAATCCGGCGTCACCGTGATGCGCCCTTGCCCTTGCTGATCACTCGCCACAATGTGAAAGCCTTGCTCCTCTACGGGATCCATCTCCACCAACTCCCACGCATCGATGCGCGCCATGGGCGGCTTGCCCTCCAGCAGGGCATGCACAAAGGCTTCGGCTCGCTCCGCCACGGCATTGAAATAGACGTGCAGGCCGTCGATATCGTTGCGCACGTAGCCGTCCATACCCCATTGCTGCGCAATGCGGTACACCGCAGGGCGAAAACCCACACCCTGCACAATACCCCGCACATAGAGGTGATAGCCCTTTGTCCTATTCGACGTCATAGCTCTCTTCGGGCTTTTTCGATCGGCGCTTTTGCTCAAAGCGATCGACCAGCCACCGACACCACGCATCCATGCCCTCACCCGTCAATGCCGACACCGTCATACACTCAATATCGGGATTGATATCGCGCGCGTCCTGAATAGCGCGATCCACCGAAAAGGGCAAATGCGGCAAGAGATCGCTCTTGGAGATGAGCATTAAATCGCTGGTAAAAAACATCCGCGGGTACTTCTTCGGCTTGTCGTCGCCCTCGGTCGAAGCCAACAAAGTCACGCGATAGTCCTCGCCCAAATCAAAGGAGGCCGGACACACCAGATTGCCGACATTTTCGATGATGAGCACATCGGTATCGTCGAGGGAAATATTCTCCAGCGCCTGCATGATCATCTGCCCCTCCAAATGGCAGATGCCGCCCGTGACGATCTGCCATGCCTGGATACCCGCTTCGCGCAAACGCTCGGCATCGCGCTCCGTCTCTAAATCGCCCACCAACACCTTGATGCGCAGTACATCTTTTAATCGCTTGCCCGTCTCCTGCAATAGAGTGGTCTTGCCACTCCCCGGCGAAGAGGTCAAATTGATGAGCAACACGCCTCGACGGTCCATCTCCCGCCGTATGGCCTCGGCGACGTAATCGTTGGCCTTCAATAGCGCCATGGTCGTATTGTCGCATATGATCGTTCCTCGTGCCGTCCGTGTAGATTTCTCCGCCATAACTCGTCTAATATTTGCAAAGGTCAAATATAGGGAATTTTTCCCACAATTACCAGCAGTTAGAAAAAGTTTTCTATTTTTTATTAGCACATTTTGTCTCTGTGCACCTAATCTTCGAAGTGCACGCGCTTGATCAAGAGTTCCGCCCCCTGGACAATATTCGTACAGGGCTTTTGACAAGCGTGGCAGATAAATCTGTAGTCTTCGATGAGCGACTCCCTTTGACAGTCGGAGCAATACACTTTGATGGGTTTGACATCGATGTGCAGCCGTACACCCTTCATCTTGCCCGTCGTCGTCTTCACTGCCTCAAAGGCGTTTTGCAACAGTATGGGCTCGACGTTGGAAAAGACCCCCACTTCGAGGTCGATTTGCACGATGCGCTCGATATCTTCCTGGTCAAATTCGCGTTCAAGGGTGCGCAGGATGCTCTGTACAATCGATACCTCGTGCACGCCTTTAAGAATTAATCGATTGCCACTGCTCCAATTGTCGAAGGTGCCTGCGCGCCTCTTCGATGATGTGCTCGTCGTCGACGAGTTGTAAAATTTCCACGGCCTTGCTGCGCAGATCTTCCCAGCGTCTGCGATCGACACTACCGTTTTCAGGGCGCATGTGCCAGAAGGCCTCCAGGTAGTTGAGCAAGGTCAGGGCCCGCTCCATCGGCATGGCCTCGGTGCGTATCGCCAAGGCCTTTTCGTAGTACTCGAGCGCCTTCTTATAATTGTCCGTATGCAAGGGCTGCGGAAAGCGACACAGCGCATTGCCCATGTGCGTACACACCGCCGCATACTCATAGGGATAGTCCTCCGGCGTAAACACCTCCAGCGCCTCGTGAAAGGCCGCCATCGAAAGTCCCGCCATAATGCCCCGCTTCTTCTCCTCCACAGGCATCTCTGCATAGATGATGCCTAAGTGATGCTGAATGTCCGCATAGGCATACGGCTCCCGATCTTTCGGAAAGTACTTCAACGCCTCTTTAAAGCTCTCTAAGGCGGGCTTATAAAATTGTGGTTGTCCCGACTGCGCCCAACTGTAGAGGATTTCCCCCTTCTTGCGCAGCGCCTCGGCATAAAACTCCTCAATGCCCTCCTCCTGGAAGATCTTCAAGGCCTTATTGATGTACGACAACGCCTCCGAATAGTGATCGATGAGCAGAGCCACATGGGCAGCATCGGTCAGTAGCATGCCCTGTCGTACGGTATTGCCCAACTGCTCCTCCCAGGCCAAACAGGTACGCAATAGCGATTTGATCTCTCCAATCTGAAACTCGTCGTACGGCGCTACCAGCTGGGCCATCCGCACCTGCAACAGTGCCT
This sequence comes from Saprospiraceae bacterium, assembly GCA_015490715.1. Lineage (GTDB taxonomy): Bacteria > Bacteroidota > Bacteroidia > Chitinophagales > Saprospiraceae > S141-43. The sequence goes on from WFXH01000096.1 coordinate 13,956, forward strand.
GATGCAAATCGTACTGCGCCAACTCATCTAAGTCCTCCGCCTCCAGCGCCCGCAACAGCTCCTCTGCTTGTGCCGCCGCTCCTGCATCGGTCAAAAACGCCGCATATTGCCGCAAAGTAAAGGCGTACATCGCCCGATCGGGAGCTTCGTCCAGTGCACGCCGAAACAGCGCATCGGCCTCCGCTCGAGCTTCTGCATCCTCCCACAACAGATAATGCTGTAAAATGGCCGCATTGTGGGCCGCTCGATACGCTCCATCGCGCTCATAAGCCTCCGGACTCGTCACTTGCTCATACACCTCGCCATCCATCACCATGACCATGGCAATCGCACCATACGCCACCAGGTGGGGCAAAAGCGCTTCATACCCACGAAGCCTCTCCATGGCCCCCACGTAATCCCCCATGCGCAGTGCTACATATCCCAGCAAGGCATCGTCCGACAGCTCTACCGTCGGCATCAAATAGGGCGGCGTATTGCCCTTGCGGTCGGGCATCAACTCGATGCGCCCATCCCGAATGCATAGATCCCACTGCAAGGGCTTGCTGTCTTTCAGTGAGACCCACTCCACTGCTATGTCTTCGCCCAGCCCCTCCAGCACTGGTGCAAGCTCCTGCCCTCGGTCTGTTGCTATATAGATGGTGCGCATGTGTGAAATCTTAGATGTATGGCACTACAGAGTCACCGTCAGGATTTGCAATTGCTCATTGGCCTCGTACGGCAAATACCGCTCCGTGGTGTCGATATCGTGGTCGTACAGAATGGTGTGCAGTGCAATGGCGTACTCCCGATCGCGAGCGGTCTGTTTCAACATGTACTGCTGCGCCTTGTGCAACGAGAGAAACAACTCGTTGGAGATCGGCGCAATCATCAAGGTGTGCCGATCGGGATAGTACACTACCCCTACGGACTGTTCATTGCCAAAGACGCGCTTGACCAAGCTCGGATGCAAGATTAGGTGCTCCGAGCGCAAATACACGGGTTGCTCCTCCGTTACATTGGTCTTGCGCTTCGGCAGTCGCACACCTCCGGGTGGGATAAACATAGCTTAGGCCTTTTTTAATTCCTCCGTCAGAATCTCCACCAGCCGCTCGGCGCCCTGCCTTGCCTCTTCGGTCATCTCGGTGTTAAAACGCGTGCTGCGAATGGCGATCAAATACACATCGACCTGAGGAGGATAGGCCTCGCCGAGCATCTGGCGGGCGTAGTACAAGGCTTGGTCCCACTTCAAACTATGTGTATAGATGTGGTCTTGCACCTGCACATGCCGCAGTATTTCCTCTTCCGGCACCTTGTACAGGGTACCGACAGGCTCGTCGACGTTTTTGACCGAGTCGACGACGATCAATCGGTCCTGTCCCTTTAATTGAAACAACACCTCGAAGGCCGATGTGCCCATATCGATAATCTGCACTCCAGGTTGATCACCGAGCGCCTCTTGCAAGCGCTGTACTACGTAGACCCCCACACCGTCGTCTTCTCGCACGGGATTGCCAAATCCCAGCACCGTCGTCTTTTTCATACCCCAAAGATACGCTTTCCGCAGGGATAAAAAAAAATCCGCACCACTGGGTGGTGCGGATAAATGCCAGAATTGGCTCCCGTAACGGTCGATCAAATCTTAAATCGCGCGAGTTCTTTACCCGATTTGTTTTCGTGTGCGTGTACGGTACATACCAGACAGGAGTCAAACGAACGAACGACAAGTCCCACTTCGACGGGATCGTCGGGGTTTTCGATTTCGGTACCGACCAGTGCGGCCTCGATAGGTCCGGGGTTGCCCTCGCTATCGTTGGGACCGACATTCCAGGTCGTAGGAGATACCACCTGATAGTTTTTGATGACGCCGTTTTCGATTTCGATCCAGTGGGCCAATGCTCCTCGTGCTGCTTCGGTGGCGCCCCAGCCGCGTCCGTCCTTTTCTTCGGGCTTGACATAAAACTCGCCCTTGAGGTTGATCTCGCTGAGCCAGTCGTTGACGCGTACAAACAGTCCTGGAGCTTCGTGCATACGTGCCAACACACGAGTAAACACACTCGGCCCTTTCTTCTTGATGATATCGCCAAAGAGCGGGTCGCGTATTTGATGTTCGAGATTAGCTGGGTTGGCGTTCATCACGACGCGCGCAAGCGGTCCGACCTCTGCTGCCATTCCCTTATAGCGCGGACTCTTGGCCCAGCTGTACTTGCCGTCAAAGTTGGTCTCTTCGAGGTTGGTCGAATTGGTCGACGGCGTGGGAATGGGCTCGTCAAAGGGATGCAGCTTGTCGGGTTGATTTTCGTACCAGGCATGCGCCACGTCTTCCGTGATATTCTTCTGCTCAAGCGGATGGTAGTTTTCGCCATCGAAAAATCCTCCTGGCGCTATGACAGCCTCCTGTCGTCCCTCGATCGTCGGATGGTTGTACTTGTCCTTGTGCAAGTAAGTGCCGTAGGCCAAAAACTTGCCCACACCCTTGCCAAAAGTATCGAGGCCAAACTCTAAGGATGCGCGTATAAACAAGCCCAGGTCGCTGTTGCGATGGGACTCGTTTTCTTCAAGCCACTCCATCAGGTCGTCCCACGTCTTGATCTGCATGTAGCGCTCGATCGAGCATCCCAACCAGATGGGCTCCAGCCAGTCGTTGCGGAACTGATTGAGGATGGCGTGGGCACGCGTGATGTCTTTTAGCGTCGGTGCACACATCACTCCGCCCGGCACCATATAGCTCGAATGCGGCCATTGTCCACCGAAGATGGCATACACCTCTACGGGGCGACCACTGGCTACGACACCTTTCTGGAAGGATGTACCGACATAGGCAGCAAAGCGCTTGGCGACTTCTTCGTACAGCGGCTTGTTGGCAAACTTCTTATTGGCCATGTCGGTGGCAAAGATGGCGTAAAACCACCTCGGAATACTCTGCAAGGTCTCTACGGCCTGACCGATGGCGCGCAACAACAGGGCATTGGGAGGCAGGTAGGTCTGCCATGCCGTGTCGAGCGCAAAGGCCGCACAGTACAGGTGGGAACCTCCGCAGATACCACAAGCCCTCGGCGTAACGATCAGGCCCGACTGCGGATCCTTACCGTACATGATGCGCTCAAAACCGCGAAACATCGCAGCTTGCGTGTGCGCACGCGTCACTACTCCGTCCTCGATGTACACCTTCACATCGAGATCCCCTTCGACGCGACCAACAGGGGATATGTTGAGTTCTTTCGTCGTCATCATAAGGCGTACAGTTTTATACAGTTTGTTTTTTCTCTCATTTCAATTAAATAGAAGTCTCTTTCAGAGCCTTGGACGTCGGCATGATCTTGTGGAAGCCCGCCTTGATGTAGTAAGCGAGTTTGCTCTGTCCTTCAGGTACTTCTTTCGGGAAAATTCCGAGGTACTTCGGCGTCTTGAAGATCGTGCCTTTCTTCAGGTCGTGATGCGGAAACTCGGGTTCCGTACAGCCGATACACGGGTGATTGGAGCGCGTTTTACTCGACTGGCGATTCCACAAGATGCGGTTGCAGCTCGAACGCGTCATCGGACCGCGACAGCCCACTTCGTAGAACAAACAGCCTCCGCGCTTGCCAAATCCGCCGTCGATCTTCTCATTAAACGCTGGCGCATTGGTACAACCAGTTTGCGTAAATTCCGTGAAAAACGTCTTAGGTCGATGGTACTTGTCGAGTAAGATTTCACCCGCGCGTCCAATGGAAATGGCCACGAGGACCTGCGTCACCCAGTCGGGATGCGCCGGACAACCCGGAATGTTGATCACCGGCAGGCCCGCCTTGCTCTTGAAATCCGCACCGAGGTATCCGCCCTTTTTCTTTTTGTGAAACTGCATGCCCGTCGACTCGGTCGGATTGGGCGGTACCGCGGGAATACCTCCCCACGTAGCACAATCGCCAATGGCTACGACGTACTGCGCCGCATGCGCAAGGTCGTATACCCAGTCCTTCATCGGACGGTCTGCAAAGTAGTTCATCTTCCCAGTGCCGTTAGGACCCTGGATGACCGTGCCCTCAAACACGAAGATGTCCAGCTGAATCTTGCCCGAGATGCAGTCGTTGAGCAAGTCCGCTACCTGATGCCCAATCTCCAATCCCACCGTGGGATGCCACAGTATATTGATACCGTAATCCACCACCAATTCGATGACGTTGGGCTCCTGCGCGTTGAGAAACGACATGGTGTTTCCACTACACGCACCTCCTTGCAACCATAGTAAGTTGGCCATACGCTATCGTTTTTTGTGTTTGTCCTTATCAAATATCCCTGCGGCAAATTTAGAAAAAATTTTCTAATTCCCAAATCCCTCCCCCGCACCTATGCAAATTTTCTTCCACCTACACCGCCCTCGCTTTGCAAATTTTTTCTACTACCGCCTATAAAATCGATGAAATATTTGACCATATGCCGTTTTTCCAACCATTTCATACAGTCCAAAAAATACATTATTGATTTTATTTATAGCGTATAAAATTTTTCTATACTATCGCGTGGTAGGTCAATTCTTCGGCAAGAAGAAGCTGCTCGTGTCGAGCTGAAGGGTGCCGCGCGCATCCTTGGCCGCCTGGCGACGCATATACGCCCCGTGCACCTCCGCCGTGCGACGCGAGTAATACCGCGATATGCACCGACGGATCAGGCGCAACGGATCCCGATAGTCGACAAATACCAGGTACATGATCCACATCCCCCGACGATAGACGATGTGGTCGATCACTACCGTGTCGATCAACCAGCTGTCGTCGTCGATGAAGTCCATGTCCCCGCGCTTGGCACATACGTCCGTGCAGCGCAGCTGCTCTACCCGCCAATACATCTGCTCGTACAATCGCGCATCGATGTTCCGTTTCATCACTCGGCGCTTTGTACATCGACTTCGCGATCGGCCCGCTGCACCAGCTGCTCGTACTCCCATCGCCCCATGGGCGTAAAATACGGGATCAACAAGCTCCACATCCGACGCATGAACGCCTCCAGCGTCAACACCTCCGCCCCCAACAGTTTTTGGGCATACATCCACAGGTGACTCGCCATCCAGAAGTTTTCCGCCACTCCGCCGTAGTCCACATCTTTTATAAAGGCACCGCGTGCCGCATTGAATAAAAACATGCCCTTCAACTGCGTGATCTGCAGCCGATTTTTCTCCTCCGCATAGCGTGCCAGTTTCGGATAGTGGCGGTAAATCTCTAAGGTGTCGAGGAAGTAGAAGGCGTAACGCTGCTCCAAAGCGTACAGCTGACGCAAGACATTGTCGATATGCTCAAACAGCGGTACGGCGTTGTAGTTGGCCATGACCAGGGCCAGCTCGCCAAACAGCTCGTCGACCAGGGCGAACACAATGGCTTCCTTGTGTGGATAGTGGTAGGCCAGATTGCCCACGCTGATACCGCAGGCGTCTGCAATGTGCTGCAGGCGCACATTGATAAATCCGCGCTCGTTGAACAACTCCAACGACGCCTTTAAAATCCTTCGCCGCGTTCGCTTCGCTCGTTGGTGCATATACGCAAGGCCTTCTATCCAAAGGTACAAAGTTTTTGCCATTTGCAATGGCCCACCCTTTCATACCCCCAATCGTTGTCAGTGTGAAATCCTTTGTAACTTTAGGGCCATGATTGCACATCAAAATCGATAGAGCTATGCGCAAGTTTTTACTGACCGAAAAAGACATTCCGCGGCAGTGGTACAACATTCTGGCTGATATGCCCAACAAGCCGCGCCCGCCGCTCCATCCGGGTACGAAGGAGCCCATCACGCCCGACATGCTGGCCCCGCTCTTTCCCCAGGCACTCATCGAGCAAGAGGTCAGCGCCGAAAAGTGGATCGACATCCCCGACCAAGTGCGCGATATCTACACGATGTGGCGCCCCACGCCGCTGTTTCGCGCACGCAACCTCGAAAAGCTCCTCGATACGCCGGCAAAGATTTACTACAAATACGAAGGCGTCAGCCCTTCGGGTTCGCACAAGCCCAACACAGCCGTTGCACAGGCCTATTATAATAAAATGGAAGGCGTGCGCCGCATCACCACCGAGACCGGCGCCGGCCAGTGGGGCAGTGCTCTGAGCTTTGCCTGCCAACTCTTCGACCTCGAATGCGAGGTCTACATGGTCAAGATCAGCTACGAGCAAAAGCCCTACCGCAAGATCATGATGCAGACCTGGGGCGCAAAGGTCTTCGCCTCGCCCACCGACCGCACCGAAGCGGGGCGCAAGATCCTCGCCGAAGACCCCAACTCGCCCGGCTCGCTCGGCATCGCCATCTCCGAAGCCATCGAACGCGCCGCCACCGATCCCGACACGAAATATTCGCTGGGCAGCGTGCTCAACCACGTCTTGCTCCACCAGACCGTGCTCGGCCAGGAGGCCGTCCAGCAAATGGAAATGGCCGGCGACTGGCCCGACATCGTCATCGCCCCCTTCGGTGGTGGATCCAACTTCGCCGGCCTGGCATTCCCCTTCCTGCGCTTCAAACTCGAAGGCAAGCGCGACGTGCGTTGCATCGCCAGCGAACCGGCTTCGTGTCCCAAACTGACGAAAGGCGTCTTCCGCTACGACTTCGGCGACACCGTCGGCATGACGCCCCTGCTGCCCATGTACACACTGGGACATAAGTTTGTACCCGCACCCATCCACGCCGGCGGACTGCGCTACCACGGCGCCGGGGCCATCATCAGCCAGCTCATCCACGACCGCATCATCGAAGCGCGCGCCCACGACCAAATCGAAACCTTCGACGCCGCCGTACTCTTTGCACGCGCCGAAGGCATCATCCCCGCACCCGAAGCCGCACACGCCATCGCCACGGCCATCCAAGAAGCCAAACGATGCCGTGAAGAAGGTACCTCTCGCACCATACTCTTCAACCTCTGCGGACACGGCCACTTCGACCTCAAAGCCTACCAGGACTACTTCGAAGGCAAACTCCAACCCCACGCCCTCAGCGACGAAGAAATCCAGCAACTCATCGCTCAAATCGACACGCCAGAAATCGCCTGACCGTCGACCAACGGAGTGACGCGACAAGGCCCTCTCAGCTATCGCTACACATCGCCTCCCTCGATCCCTCCTGATACGGGGGAAGGGGTTGGCACTGTGGCGGAAATGGCCTATCTTTGAACCGAAAGCCACTTCCGACCATGCAAACGCTCACCATCCGCCTGCGCACGCGCACCCCTCTCTGGACTGGTGGCCTCGACGGCTCGATGGACCGCATCCACGAGACGGGCCTCTTAGGCAGCCTCCGCTGGTGGTAGGATTTCGGACCAGTAGACTTCCCACCGCGTTGGAAATATCTCTTCTCCAACACAAGTAAATGTACATCGTCCATCTATCGTCATAACAGATTGCCTTTTGTGTATTCATTCCTCACGCTCAACGCTACGTTTGTCTCTTGCTATCTATGTGCGGCGTATTTTACTCTTACGTGTCCATGGAATTGGTCAAAAACAATTATATTTGAAAGGCAATCAAAAAAAGCGTGTTGGCTTTGACGATGCATTGAAACTTTTTTCCATGAAATCGACGCTGCCCCTAAAGGCAAATCCCCTGACTATTGAGGACATTCTAAAATTGTTGCGCCACCATCGTTCTGAGTTGCGCAGGGAATTTGGCGTGTGCCGATTGGCCATCTTTGGATCC
>WFXH01000097.1 GCA_015490715.1 Saprospiraceae bacterium
AGCTCGTCTTCCACTCCAACAACCCCAACCAACCCTGGAACGGATACCACCATTCCAAACCCGCCCCCCAAGGCGTCTACCTCGCCATCCTCTCCGTCACCCTCCCAGACGGCAATTCCCGCATCATCCGACAAAACATCACACTCATCCGATGAAGGAAATACACCAACGATGCTCTACATTCGTTTTTATACATTATTATTTAAAATACTTACTTTTGATGTGCATATGTACCTTGTAAAAATCTTCCAACCCATGAAGCGCGTGATTTTGTGGACACTGCTCGCAAGCCTTTGCGTACATTTTCATATGTATGCACAAGACGAGCATTTTACACTCTACCAATGGGCTCCATTGATGGTCAACCCCGCAAAGACCGGGGCGTTTTACGGCACCTATCGCGTAGGAGCCATCTTTCGCGATCAGGCGCCGGCCTTTGGCCACGTCTATCGCACACCCCTCTTCTACGTCGACATTAACCCCACGCGCGGTTTACGCCATTGGGATTGGGTAAGTGTTGGCCTCAACGTCTATCAAGACATCGCCGGGACGCTGGGCTTCGAAAAGACAGCCACCTGGGGAAGCTTGGCCTACCACTTCGCCCTCGACGGCAAAGCCCCCAATCCGCGGCGACAAAAGCCCGGCGTCAAGCCGACCCAATACCTCACACTCGGCGTGCAACTGGGCAATACGCGTTTTTCCTTTTCCAAATTGGACTTCGTCGATAGAGTGTTCGAAGACGAGTTCAATAGCGGCGCGCTCTCCCCCGACCGCCTCAAACTCCAAAACCTCCGCCAAAATCAAAGTGCACTCGCCATCGGCCTGATGTACACCCTTCAGCCGTCCAATACCCTCGCCATACGCACGGGCTTGAGCGCCTACCACCTGCGGCGCTTCCAATCCCTCCTCCAATCCGGCAACCGCATCTTCCTGCCCCGCTACACCGCCTTCGCCGAAGCCGACTACGCCCTCACCCCCATCATCGGCCTCCATCCCTCCCTCAAATGGGACCAGCGAGGCCCCAGCAGCGAGTTCAACATCCAACTCATGAGCTCCATCCTCTTCAACCGCCAAAAAGACATCGCCCTACTACCCGGCCTCGGCCTCCGTGCCGGCAATGCCCTCGAATTCCTCTTCGGCCTACAATACGGCCCACTCCGTGCTGCCCTCTCCTTCGACCTCACCATCTCCGACCTCGCAGATATCGACAACCGCGCCGGCGCCTTCGAAATCGCCCTCCAATACACCGGCATCATCCAGAAAAAACCCAAACCCAAACCCACCCTCTTATGCCCGAGATTGTGATCGACTTTTATGCGTATGAAATCGTACTACATCCTCTCCAAAACCAGTGTAGAAATGCATAAAAAATCGTATAAAATGACACAAATGCGATCGAATTGCAACGGAAGCTTCCGAAACATTGTATCGCCGAATACTATTATCCTCGCTTTCATCATCTTAATAGCCACCTCGAGTCGTCTACACGCTCAACCGCCCGCCGAACATCCTTACGAAGTAAAAATTGCCACTGCCGAAGCCGAAGTCCGCAAGGGCGAGTACTACAACGCACTCGACTGGTATAACCGCGCCTACAACGAAAAACGCAGTCCCGAAATCGCCCTTAAAATCGCAGACCTACACCTCGCACTGCGCGACTACAAAAAGGCCGCTATCTGGTACAAGCGCGTCTTGCGCCGCGACAAGAAAAATCGCTATACAAAGTACCGATTCTACTACGCCATCGCCCTCAAAGCTCAGGGAAAATACGAAGAAGCACTCCAACAATTTCAACTGTTCCTCCAACACAATCGCGACCGCACACTCCAACAGCGCGCCCAACTCGAAGTAGAGGGCATCAACCTCGCCCTCGCCATGGACGAAGCCCTCGATGTCGAAGTGGTCAACGCCGGCAGAAACATCAACTCGCCCTCCCAGGAATACTCTCCCTGCCTCGACAGCGACAGCACCCTCTATTTCGCCAGCCTGCGCATTAAGGAAATCACTCCCCTCAAATCCCAAAAAGACATCGAAAAAAACACGGCGCGCATCTACACCGCCAAACGCGACAAAAAAAACAACTGGGCCAAAGCCCGCGCCCTCGGCGATCACATCAATCGCGCCGGCTACCACACTGCCAACAACCACATTTCCAGTGACGGCAACCACCTCTATTTCACCCGAGCAAAACTCTCCGGCGACAAAATCCTCGAGAGCAAGGCCTACGTCTCCCACCGCACCGCCTCCGGCTGGGGACCCGCTCAGGAAATCACCGCCATCAACGGCGACTATCTCGTGCGACACATCTGCACTGGCGAGCTCTTCGGCAAACCCGTCATCTTCTTCTCCTCCAATATGCCCGGCGGCCACGGCGGCTTCGACATCTACTACGCCACCATCGAAGGCGAAAACCAATACGGAGCCCCCGTCAACCTCGGCGATGTCATCAACACCCCCTACGACGAACTCACTCCCTTCTACCTCGATGGCACCCTCTACTTTAGCTCCAACGGCCACCCCTCCCTCGGCGGCCTCGATATCTTTAAAAGCCACTGGGACGGCGTGCAGTGGAGCCAACCCGAAAACCTCGGCGCCCCCTACAACTCCCCCGTCGACGACATCTACTTCTACAAAACACCCGACGATCGCTTCACCGCTCTCGTCTCCAACCGCATCGGCACCATGCACCGCTCCCTGAAGAGCAAAACCTGCTGCGACGACATCTGGTTCGTGCGCAAAAAACCCCTCCTCATCAAACTCCTCGTACACGTCGTAGATACCGCCGGCAAACCCCTTTCCAACGCCGCTGTCGAACTCTACGAGCTCAACTCCGAAGAGAATGCACCCAGTACCAAAAATACAGGCAAAAAAAATACCGCTGCCTTCTCCCTCGACCGCGATAAGGCCTATCGCATCATCGCCAAACGCAAGGGATTCTTCCCCGCCGAACTACAACTCAACACCGTCGACATCCGCAAACCCACCACCATCGAAAAAACCATCTCCCTGCGCAAAAAACCCGCAGAAGTTCAAATCATCACCATCAACGAACCCATACGCCTCAACAACATCTACTACGATTTCGACGATTGGAAAATCCTGCCCGAAGCCGAAAAAGACCTCCAGGATCTCCTCGAACTGATGAAAAAATACCCCGACATGGTCATCGAACTGTCCTCACACACCGACTCCCGCGGCTCAAAAGCCTACAACCTACGACTCTCCCAAAAGCGCGCGCAAGCCGCTAAAGACTGGCTGGTCAAACGAGGCATCTCCCCCGACCGCATCAAAGCCGTGGGCTACGGCGAAGAAAAAATCCTCAACGACTGCGTCGACGGCGTCAACTGCACCGAAGAAGAACACCGCTTCAACCGACGCACCGAATTCAAAATCATCAAAGGACCAACCACCATCACCATCAAAAAGAAAATCGGTCGCAAACGCTAATAAACACTACACCCATTGCCAAGGGCAGCTACCATGCGATGCCCAAGCGCACCCGCATTGTCGACACTGTACCTCGGCCCAGGAGTGTGCTATACTCTCTTTCATTCATCTCCCCATGCCCGCCGTATAACTCATAAAGGCAGTACACCACATCTTGCCCCAAACTACTGCTGCCCATAGAAGACATGTTGGTAACACAAGTGTAGCGCTCGTCATACTCTACTCAGTACACTCCGAAGGCCACTGTGCACTCGGTGGTTTTGATTACATCCCTAAAGATTAGGAGACATTTCACCAACCACAAAGCGAGCACAAAAGCTCCCACGCACATGTTATGAGAAAACTCCCTTTGTGGTATGCGGTGAATCCGAATCAAAAGGACATGCGAGTGTTCGACAGTTTTCTTACTCAAGGGGTCAATCCACGGAAGTGGTAGACTTAAAGATCGAACCTATCAGGAGCTCGAGGTTCCAGAATTAAGACTAAATTGGAAATCAAATGGAATGCTATCCGTCCCTTCCTCCATCGAACCCACACAGCAGACCTCACTGCTCGCTATAGCCCTCCCGCAACTTATAGCACCAGTATTTTTTTCTACCTAAGGGGGCGGACCTTCGTATGCGTTCGTACTTGCGGATGTACTTTTCCATGAGGGGGATCTGCTTAGTATAATTGGCGCTCCACCAGTCTACCCAGTTTTCGCAAAGCCACTTTGGGTCCTTACCAGTTTGAGTGCTCTGTTTTTCAAGTAACACTTGGCTTTGCTCTAAGTTGAAAAGATAATGAGCGATGTCATTTCGACAGAGGTAATCATCCACGGCATGCGTCTCGAGGATGTAATCGATCAGGGGATAGACATCATCAAAAAGAGACTTCCTTTTCATAGTTTATAATTTTAACTCTATAAGGCTAAAACTAAAATAAAAGTGCTTCTACCAAAACAACACCATCAATGTGTCCACATCCGTTGCTTAAATATTTCTTTCTCTTTTTTGGATACCTTGCAAAAGAGCATTTATGAAATCATTCATCCCGCGCTACCACACATAACTAACGCGAAAGTGCATGGGATACCAGTACAATAAAGTTGTGATCGAATAGGTTTTAAAATCCAATACCCGCTGCAGTCCCACGTACACATTGAAGAGCAGGCCTACGCTTACATATCCGCTTTCCTCATAATCATCAAAGAAAACATGTTCCAGAAGCGCAATACCAGCCCACGATCTACTTTGTTTAAACCCGGATCTCAATATACCACAATCCCTTCCGGTGGGACATCAAATATCCACCATAGTATCCAACGCCTCCATATGTCCACAAGCGCATGGGCATCTCTCTGTGCTTGTACAGCCATTTCCAATAAAACGGCTTGAGCTGTCGGCTAACCAATCCGTAATTGACCGTAAATTCCCCTACTGCATATCCCAATGCATAGAATATTCCGCCTGTACTTTCCGATTTCTTTGTCTGCCACGACATTCGTAGATCACAGGACTAACGCACTGAAGGCATATACCCCAGCTCCAGTCCTATCACCGGTATGCTCGGCAACAGGATAAATGTTCGATTTGCATCCGAACCGTAAAACTTCGAATGCTGAAGGCCTGCATCCAATCCGATATGCCAACGGGGAAAGCCTACTTGCTGCCCACAAATCGATCGATAGTTTAAGACGATCAAACCGATGATGCCCACCCATTTCCAAAGCTCTATCACTCGATCGATGGCTGCTATACTGACATCTTCACAACACATAACTAAATCGAAAGATAGGGTGTAGAAAATACACGAAGGAAGACGCTCCGAACCCCAACTCCTGCATGTAATTGGTCAACACGTAGTATCCGGCGATCTTTTTCAGGCTGACACCCATGCCGAGCTGGACCTGCACCGACAAAAATCTCTGCCTAGCACGATACTTGTGATATTGCCCAAAAAGGCGCACCTTCATCCCCACATCCCATGGAGAATAGGGCATCAGTTCTCCCCTGCCGTAATACCTTTTAAGAGACAAAATGCGTCCAGAATACACCCCAAGCGTCACATATACTCGATACGTCGTAGTATCTACATTGGGCATAAAATAGTAGGGAATCGGCTTTATGACACGTCGTCCGCTAATTGGCACACCTCCGTGAAACTCGATGTTGGCACTGTGGTTGAGATATTTCCCCTCACGCAGATTATCGGTGTACCGCTCGTGATAGCTCAAACCGATACTATACATCCATCGAGTATTCGCGTGCACAAACATCTCCAATCCCATGTACGGTTGGTACCTCCTGTAAAAAGATTCGGAGTTAAATGATTAGGAAGTTCCCGAAATAGATTCATCCTCATTAAATGCCTGTGACCATGTCGGTCCGACCATCAACACCCACATGCGCTTTGGAAGGGCCGGAAAACTGTCTTGCCCGTGAACATACGTTCCCATACTCAGCAAAATCACCCCGACAATGGCTCTATGCGTTATTGTCATCCGCTCTTTCAGATTACTTAGCAATACGAAACTGCACGCGCATCGTGCCTTCCAGTGGCCCGTAATATCTGTACTCATTATATTCCTTGTCCGGTATATTTTCGTAGGCGAATAGGTTGACTTTGAATTCAAACGTGATGTCGTATTCGGTATAGACCAGATGTTCTTCCTTTTTAAATCTCGTTATGCGAAGCCAGCGCTTGTACTGATCATTCTCAATGGGAGGCTCTGCATCCCAATTGGGAACACCCTTTTTCTTATGATACCCTTTTCCATACTCGTCATCCAACAAACTATCGAGACGAGGGATACTCCAAGTCAAGGATGAGTAACCACCAACGGTGTATAGTTGATAATGCACATCCTCAGACCGCCCAGTACAGTTGATGAAAATCTCTATATAATAATTATCAAAGCTATGCCTATCCCCTATGGGCAAATATCCGTCATTGCTCTTCATGTAAGCCTCCATGTCTTCAAATATCTTCGACACAGGGGTATCCGGATGATACATGGGGGTGATCAGTTGGAACTATATAAACTACGGTCCCGTTTCCTGAAAAGCCATTTGTAACCCATGTACAAAATGCCCATGGGGACCCATAATGTAGGGCGAGTCGATAGAATAAATGGCTGGACCTATCCTCTCTACAAAGAAATTGGTCCAGCAGAAGTGATATCTATCTCTAAGAGTAGCAATAAGATAACCCGAGACAAGCGAGGTATCAAAATTAGCACACGATGTCTCCTCACCCTCAAAAGCTTCGAGACACTCGATTTGCAAAGGATCCTCCTTTCTACAGGTTATGAAGAGGATGACGACACATCCCATAATTGCAATGCGGCTCCACATGAAAATGCGGCTCCACATGAATGCGATTTTAAACGTCTTTTTTCTTTAACGATCCTGGTCGTGGTACTGAGATACAAGCTCTACGATCAATGGAAACTTCTTGGTGATGTATAATCCACTTATGGGACACAAATTCTTTACCTCGAGCTCAAGCTCTCCATAGGTAACACCATTGGAGACAAATTCCGACCAGTGAGCTTCATCCACGCGCCAGGTCACGTAAAGCTTTTTGCGAAGCTTGTCGAAACTCATGCGCTTTACGTTGTTCTTCAATCCCGTAGGTCCGAGAACATTAAGCCATGATTTTTCAAATGCCAGTCCCGAAAGATCATAGATTTCACGCACCTCATAATCGTAGTCTTCGTAATCCATTCCATTAGGATCAGGGAACTCAAAGGAGTATCGACCATGATATACCACTGATGCTGTGGGTATTTCGTGTTGCTTTTTAATAAGGTTAGTTATAATACTTGTTCTTAAAAGCAGTTATGCCCGAACTTCGATAAAAATACGATAATATTTCTACTATAAGGGGGCAATCTATTGAAATAGGTGTCCTCTGATGCTAATGTGCAAATTTCTAAGTCCTAAGAATATATTGCGGGTTAGGTAAAAACAAGAAGAGATCGGCGGCGACCTACTCTCCCGCCCGTGGGGGCAGTACCATCGGCGCTGGTGGGCTTAACTTCTCTGTTCGGAATGGGAAGAGGTGATCCCCACCGCCATTACCGCCGTTTGTTTCTTTTGGCTGGGGATTGGGTAG
>WFXH01000098.1 GCA_015490715.1 Saprospiraceae bacterium
ATTGCACTGTACGCCAGCCGTTATCCGCTGGCCATTATTGATGCTGCTCGCTCTGTGGACGAAGTCCACCAACAAATTGTCAAAATCTTAGAGGAATTACTATTTCACGAGAAGACAAAAGAACTCAAATGAAAGTAAAACAAACGATTGGGGTGGTACTTATCTTGTCGATCGTTGGAGCTGCATCGCACGCCCAACCGAGTAAAATGGAGCTCCTCGGCCATTGGGAAGACACGACGATAGAGGTTTCGACGAAGCACGGCCTGCGATTTAACGAAGTTTGGGGACTCTGGGTCAATGGAAGTGAATACGCCGTAATTGGCAGTACGTGGGGCACCCATTTTATCGACATCACCCAACCCGACCAGCCAAGAGAAGTGGCCCGTATCAAAGGGGCCGTAACGCGCATCATCCATCGCGACTATCACGATTACCAATGCTATCTCTACGCTGTCTGTGATCAAGGACGAAGTACCCTACAAATCATGGACATTTCTGTCCTGCCCGATACACCCATCGTCGTCTATGATTCGCCTGAGCTCATCATGCGCAGTCACAACATATTTATCGACACGGCTTATGGCATCCTCTATGCACTTGCAACACGCGATAGCAGCAACGCAGCCTATGCCATGGGCGTCTTTGACCTGCGTCAGGATCCGACTCATCCGGTGCTAATAGGGCATTACAACCAATTTGGTGATCTCCATGTCAATCACGTACACGACGCCTACGTGCGCGATGGAATTGCCTATCTTCATTGCGGTTACGACGGTTTTGCCATTGTGGATTTCAGAGATCCCTATCAACCACAAGCCATAGCCACCCTGCACCCATCGGATTATCCCTTTTCGGGATACAACCACAGCGGATGGCTCAGCGACGACAGACGATACTACTTCATGATCGACGAAACCCATGGCACGCCCATCAAGGTCCTGGATTTGACAAATCCCTCCTTACCGACGGTCGTTGCCCTCATCAAAGCCAACGATACGGTCGATGTGAGCATCGCACACAACGCAATGGTGCGCGGCCACTACCTCTTCCTTTCGCACTACTACGATGGATTGCAGATTTTTGATATCCGCAACCCTCGTGAGCCTGTTCACAAGTGGTATTATCCTACATCGCATATTCCACACGCACGAGGATATGCAGGAGCCTGGGGTGTCTATGCCCAATTGCCCTCTGGGGTAATCCTGGTCTCCGATATGCAAAATGGACTGTTCGTTTTTCGCGGAGTACCCGACGATACGGCTAAAGGCGTCTATTCCTGCCAATCAAAAACTACTTCGATCCGCACTCCTAATGCATCGTACACACCATTGGTGCGAGCTTATTACTCGAAAGGAGCAATTTACGTCATCGCCAATCCGCCGGATGCCATCCCCACCGATGGCCCCACCCAGTGGACTCTCTACAGCATCGAGGGAAGAGCAGTCGGAGGCGGAAAAACGCAATTGCACAATGGACGGACAGTCATCCCCATCGCACTCAGTAGGAAAGGCATTTATCTAATCGATCTACTATTTCATACTGGACAAAGACACACACAAAAAATCGCGATATACTGAGGTTTTCAAAAACCACACACGGTATTGTTGGAATGCGTATGAAATGGTTGGCCTGGTGTTGGAGGACGAGGGTTGCGTGGGCAGTAGCCCTTATGGTCGTCCTTGCGTCCTTCACCCCCTGTCGAGGGCAATTTACCCCTGCAAAGTCCGCTACCGATACTGTGAAAAAACCACCACCTATCCAGCGGGATTTCTTTAGCGATACCTTTGATATTCATAGGATAAAATACGCATTATACGAGGCCGACGGTGACGGCGTATTGCACGTCGACCTATCCAGACCGATCGGCCATCCATGGCGCTATCGGTACGAGGAGCGCGAACCGCCGTACTGGGGCAACGGAAATCTGCTCTCCCCTATCCTTTCGGTGAGGTACTCCGATAGGAAGCACACGCTATTACCACAACTGCGTCCTATCTATTGGGGATCGTATTTTTTACCAGTCCGTCCGGTACAGTTTGTAAGAAGCAGTTTGCCTGTCGTCATCGCCACGGCCCATCAGGGGGCCTATCCGGCCAATGGTGCTACATCGATTCAGCAATACAGCTTTTTGGATTTGGAGCTCGCCCGTGCATTTCGCGATTCGACGTATCTCTACCTCCAATATCGTCGAAGCATCGATGCCGGACTTATCCCAAACAACCGCAGTGCAGTGACCTCGTTTAAGCCCACCATTTTATGGACAAACCGCCGCCTTCGACTCGCCGCTGTCTATCATTACGACGAGCTCATCCATCAAGAAAGCGGCGGCATTAGCGATACGGCCCTGTGGACAAATGCATCCTTCCAAAACCGCCAGCTCTTGCCCACCCGCCTCCGCGACGCTCAGCTGTTGTGGAAGCGTTATCACTTCGGCCTCCTCGGATACACACAGTTGCGTGTGGATCGGCCACTTTACATTCACTACGATATTGGATATACGAAAAAAACGCACAAATTCCACGATTACCAGGTCGATACCAGTTTTTACCCACCGCAGCTGGTCGAAGATCCCAGAGGGCTCCTGCGGTACTGGAAAGCTACCGAACTGCATGGCACAACTTATGTGCGATACATCGGAAGTAAGTGGAGGGCAAAATTCGGCATGGTCGGCCAATACTTCGCCCTACGGCAAAACGATTCTCAGAGGACGCTTAGAGGGATTGGGCCTTTCGTGGACTTGCAATGGTCCATCGGTTCGAGCTCCACACTGAGCACCCATTGGCGCTGGATGCGCTACCATTCCAATCGCTATCGTTTCGACTTGCTGTATACAACGAGGTGGAGGAATAGGCATTATTTCGGTGCTTTTCTTCATCTCGGCCGATACGCATGGTCGCCCACCGATGCTTGGGTGATGAATTTTTCTACCGTGCTTCGCGATACACTTGCTGCCACCCAACAAATCCAATATGCCGGTCTCCGCTATGCCTATAGAGATTTTGTCCATCTCACCCTGCGGTATTTATTGATCTCGCACATACCGTGGTATACTTCCGATTTTATTTTAACGAACACCGACAATGCAATACCGGCCCTCGAGTGTAGCTGGAAAATACAATGGATGTTTTTCCGCCGATGGAAGCTCTATAATGCCTTCACTTATACCTGGAGTAGAGATTATAAAGCTTTGGTCATACCAATTTGGTCGGATTTTTTGGAATTGAGCTATGAGATGCCCTTACGACGAAAGGAATCCTATCAGCGCTTTGGTGTGTCGGCCCAGATAATAGGAGGAACGGTCTTTCCCCTAAGTTACCATCCCTTTTATCAGGCCTATGCAGCAAAGGATCATCTACAGTATAAAATCTTTCACCGATGGGACCTGCTGTATTTCATACATGTCCCTCAATTTACGCTCTTCTTTCGCTTAGACAATATTGTAGATCTCTTTCAGCCGAGTTATGTAGAACTAGTACGTGGAATGCCCTATCCCGATTGGCACATACGCATCGGCATACAGTGGGTATTTCTCCAATAAATAAGGCTCACAATTGATAATTCGGGCGCAGCCAGCGGCGATGTTCGCCTTCGTAAAATTTGATGATGTACTCTACGACGTAATCGACATCATCGGTCACGGGGAGTAAATCGATGTCTTCTGGGCTGATGGTCTTGTATTGCTCCAACATGGTGGACTTGATCCAGCTCAACAACCCATTCCAAAACTCCGTACCGAAGAGAATGATGGGTAACGGGGTGATCTTTTTGGTTTGCACCAAGGTCAACACCTCAAAGAGCTCGTCCATCGTACCAAAACCTCCCGGAAGGACGACGATCCCCTGAGCGTATTTGACAAACATCATCTTTCGGACGAAGAAATAGCGAAAGTGTAGGTTTTTGTCGGGATCGATATAGGGATTGGCCTGTTGCTCGTGCGGTAGGTCGATATGCAGACCTATGGAGACGCCACCGGAGAGATATGCTCCCTTGTTGGCGGCTTCCATGATGCCCGGCCCTCCTCCTGTGATGATGCCAAAGCCTTCATCAACGAGCCTTTGAGCAATTTCTACCGCCTTTTCGTAATACACATCGCCGGGCTTAAAACGTGCTGAACCAAAAATGGATATCGATGGTCGGATTTTGTTGAGCACTTCAAAGCCATCGACCATCTCCGCCATCACCTTAAAGAGTGTCCACGAGTTTTCTCCCTTTATTACGGCCCCCCAATCGCGCTGCTTTTTTCGCGCAGTACTCTTCGTAACAGCTATGTTCTTGTGATGATTGTTACCACTATTTTTTGAGTTCACTGCCATAGATCAACGATTTTATACCGGGGGAATGAAATTGTACTTAGACAAATGATATAACGTCGTTGGACTGGGATTGTTGGATAGGACTCAGTCCATACAGTTTCGCAACCGCGAAAAACCCTTACGCTACGGTTTCGATCGTACTGCGGGAGACCGAAAGGGGATAGACGTATTCGACGACATCTTTTTTGGTGATGGTCTTTCCACCGAGAATGATGAGTCGTTCGACTACGTTGCGCAGTTCGCGGATATTGCCGGTCCAGCTGTGTTGCTTGAGTGCATCGATGGCGTCTCGCGTAAACTTGCGCTCGGCAATACCGTACTCCTCACAAATGATTTTATTGAAATAACCGACCAACTCGGGTATGTCTTCCAAGCGTTCGCGCAAACTCGGTACGCGGATGACGATGACAGCCAGCCGATGGTAGAGATCTTCGCGAAACTTGCCCTGACGGATGAGCGCCGGGATATCTTTGTTGGTAGCAGCTATGATGCGGACATTGACCGGAATAGACTTTTCACCACCTACGCGCGTGATCTTGTTTTCTTGAAGGGCACGCAATACTTTGGCCTGTGCTGAGAGGCTCATGTCGCCGATTTCGTCCAAAAAGAGGGTGCCGTTATTGGCGAGCTCAAATTTACCCTGTCGCTGTTTGTGGGCTGAGGTGAAGGCACCCTTTTCATGCCCAAACAGCTCGCTTTCGATGAGCTCCGAGGGAATCGCTGCACAATTGACTTCAACAAAGGGCTGGTCTTTGCGCTTACTCTGTAAGTGTATCTGCCTCGCTACGAGCTCCTTGCCCGTACCGTTTTCCCCAACGATGAGCACACGCGCCTCGGTCGAAGCCACTCGATCAATTGTACGGCGCAACTGCATCATCGCTGGTGACGAACCGATCATCTGGACGAACTTCTTCTGCCGATAGACCTTCCGCTTGAGGGCCTTGGTCTCCGTGATAAGCTCTCCGCGATCCATGGCATTGCGCAAAGTAATGAGCAGTCGATTTAAATCCGGCGGCTTGCAGATAAAATCAAAAGCACCCTTTTTAACAGCCTCAACCGCCGTATCAATATTGCCATGTCCCGAAATCATCACTACCGGCAGCTCGGGCTTTATCTCCATGATGCGATCCATGGTCTCCATCCCATCCATGTTGGGCATCTTCACGTCGAGCAACACCACGTCGTAGGCATTGCGCTTGACCTTGACAATGCACTCCATGCCGTCTTCAGCCTCGTCGACTTCAAACTTCTCAAACTCCAAAATCTCTCGCAGCGTCCTGCGGATGCTCTTTTCGTCGTCGACTATCAGTATCTTAGCCATAAGCGATATTTTTTTGTCACAAATCCAGGTACAAATGTATTACAATTTTTTTTAATATGTTGGTGGTGTTCCAAACTTCCTGCACATTACATACAATGACTTTTTGACTCCATCACCGGGTAAAAAGCAAAAATCGTTCCTGTTGAGACTGGAGGTGAAAGAGT
This sequence comes from Saprospiraceae bacterium, assembly GCA_015490715.1. Classification (GTDB taxonomy): domain Bacteria; phylum Bacteroidota; class Bacteroidia; order Chitinophagales; family Saprospiraceae; genus S141-43. The sequence continues at coordinate 5,799 of WFXH01000098.1, forward strand.
TATATATACCAAAAAGGCATCATTCGTTTTTTGCGAAAGCAGAGAGGTGTTTGCGGAAAAGAATAGTGAGTACCCGTCCGCTATCTTACTCCGACTCACTGCTGGAGCGCGTCTCCTGCCATGTGCGATAGAGGGCTTGTTGAGGAGGAAGGTTGTCGGGTGGTTGGGTAAGGGGCTGGCACGGATGCCAATGTACTTTCATTTCCGAAGGGAGCTGGCGATATAGTGCAGTGCCTTCGCTCTTCCACCGGATCATTTCATCGGTGACTTTTTTGATGATTTTGCCGGGATTGCCGACGACCAGGGAGCGCTCGGGGATGTGCATACCGCTTTTGACAAGGGTGAGAGCACCGACGATGGATTCTGCACCAATGTATGCATTGTCCATGATGACGGCATTCATCCCAATGAGTGCATTTTGGCCGATATGCGCTCCGTGAACGACGGCACAGTGGCCGATATGAGCGTGGCGTTCGATGGTGACCGTCACTCCGGGGAACATGTGGATCACTACGTTCTCTTGGATGTTTGCTCCGTCTTCGATGACAATACCTCCCCAATCACCGCGCAACACCGCTCCGGGCCCGACGTAGACATCCCGACCGATGCGTACATTGCCGCGCACTACAGCCAGGGGATGGACAAAAGCATCGGGATGGACGACTGGTATGTATTCTTTAAAAGAGTAAAACATACGTGCACCATTTACACATCCAAACGCTCACGATATATAATTTCACATACGGCCTCGACCCGTGATCTTTGAGACTGGTCATAGCAACTTTTCATGGATGGAAATCGCTTTAAATTTACCCAATAAAAACTGCATCGATGAAGATTACACTGCGTGATCCATCCCTTTTGCGGTCCAATTTATACATCAATGGAGAATGGCGTGTTCCCCTGGATGGACGGCGCATACCCGTCTTTGACCCGGCATCGGGGTCCTGGATTGCCGAAATTGCGCATGCCAGCGAGCGCGATATTGAGGAAGCCATCCAGGTCGCGTATCGCTCATGGCAGAGCTGGAAAAACACGCTGGCCAAAGATCGGGGCAAGTTACTTCGCCAATGGGGTGAAGCATTGCTCCAACATAAGGAAGATCTCGGCATGATCATCACGCGCGAGCAGGGCAAACCTCTACGCGAAGCGGTGGGCGAAATCATTTATGCTGCCCAATATCTATTGTTTTATGCAGAAGAGGCCGTTCGTACTTATGGGGATATTATCCCTACACCGTTTGACGGGGCGAGATTGTTGGTGCTCAAGCAGCCGGTGGGTCCTGTGGGTATCATCACGCCGTGGAACTTCCCTGTGGCCATGTTTGTGCGCAAAGCGGCGGCTGCCTTGGCTGCAGGGTGCACATGCGTCATCAAGCCCGACGAGCGCACGCCGCTTTCGGCCTATGCCGTTATGGAGCTCGCTCATCGCATAGGCTTTCCCGCCGGGGTGCTCAACATGCTCACCGGTGATCCTCCTCAGATTGGCGAGATGCTTGCCACACATCCCCATATCCGAAAGATCAGCTTTACGGGATCCACTGCTACGGGAAGGCTCTTGATGCAGTGGGCCGCCAAGGTGCCCAAGCCCGTCACCCTCGAACTCGGAGGCAACGCCCCCTTTATCGTCTTTGACGATGCCGATATCCCTTCGGCCGTCGAAGGCCTCATCGCTTCCAAATTTCGCAACAGTGGGCAGACTTGCATTTGTGTCAACCGCGTCTTCGTCCACCGTCGCATCGCAGCAGATTTTAAAAAGACCTTAGCGGCAAAGCTCGAAGCGCTACAAATCGGCCCCGGCGTACAAAATCCCGACGTAGGACCCCTCATCGACGACAAAGCCTATGCGAAGGTCGAACATCTGGTCGACGACGCCGTCCAGCGCGGTGCAGAACTCAGCTGCCAGCTCTTCGATCCACACAGCCGGGGGCTTTTTTACCCTCCTACCATTATCGCTGAGGTGCAACCTGAAATGGACATTTTCCGTACCGAAATTTTCGGCCCCGTCATCAGTCTCATCCCCTTTGATGACACTGCTCAAGTCATCCAGATGGCCAACGACACCGAATACGGCCTTGCTGCCTACTTTTATACAAACAATCCTGGTCGGATATGGACGATAGCCGAAGCGCTGGAATACGGCATGGTCGGCATCAACACGGGCCGTATCTCCACGCCCCACGCACCCTTCGGAGGCGTCAAAGCCAGCGGATTTGGAAGAGAGGGATCCAAATACGGCATCGAAGAATACCTCGTCACGAAATACCTCAACTGGAGTGGTCTGAAATCGTAAAATTCCTCGCATCTTCGCATGTATCACTTAAATAAGGTAAGCACATGAAGGCATTATTCCATATGAAATGGTGGGCCTTGGGCGCGATTGGCCTCTGTTGGTGCGTAAATATTGCTGCACAAGAGGAAAACTTTCTCTACCGCATCTACGAAACGCGCACAGGGCAGGAAGTCAACGTTCATATCCTCATCGACTCGCTCATGCACTACGACATCATTTTCCTCGGCGAAGAGCACGACAATCCCATCTGCCATTGGCTTCAACTACAGGTCGTACGCGGCATCTACCGGCGCGATTCTGCCGTCGATGTAGGCATGGAGATGTTTGAAACAGACGTTCAGCCCGTCATCGACGAATACATGGACGGCCTTTACGGGGAGTTTTACTTCGAAAAGGAGATCAAGCGGTGGAAAAACTACTCGCGAGCGTACAAGCCCATCGTCCAATGGATTTACGACACAGAAAACACGCGCCTGATCGCGACCAATGTGCCGCGGCGTTATGCCGGAGCGGTGGCCAAGCACGGCATTCGCATTCTCGATTCCCTCCCCTCTTGGGCCTATACCTATTTGGCGCCCTTACCCATTAGGTACGATACGGCCCAACCCTGTTATGCCGAAATGCTCCACGGAGATATGGGCCATGCTATGGGCATCGAAATCGTAGAAGCGCAGGTCCTCAAAGATGCCACCATGGCGTATTTTATTGCTAAAAACAAGATACCCGATCGTCGATTCGTCCATATCAACGGCGATTTTCACTCACGCAAGCATTGCGGTATTCCCCTCTATTTACAAACGCATCTGCCCGGGGCGCGAATAGCCGTACTCAGTACCGTCACCAGTAAGAACAGTACTTTTCTACCTGAATACGCCGACTACGGCGATTTCATCCTTCTCATCAACGAGGAGTTTTACCTATCGGATTAGTAGGAGCAATCGTCGTCGCGCGTTCCGTCATGACGTCAGCAGGCTCTTTTGGTCGATGGGCATAACGCCATCGAAAACCTTCCAGTCGTAGAGATCTTGCCTCCGCACTGCGAATAGGGAGCATCTTGCCCACGGGTTGTTGGTAAAATCGTATCGTCTCGATCGTATCGCCTTCAAAATAGATTTTCATAGCGCCACATGTAATCGTGCTTGCAGCGAGGTAGGCGTTGGAATCATCTTGTAAGTAATACACCATTTCGCCGTTGCCCTTCACTTCGGTGTAATCCGGTTTTCCATCTCGAAAATGGGTTGTAATACGACGCCCTTTGACTTGATTAAAGAGGATAAAATCGCTGGTCTGTACGATAAAGGCCTCCTGTCGCTGCTGCAGAACCTCAAGCTTTTGCTTCTTGAAGTGTAGAGCTATCGTATCGGCGCTGAATTCCGAAGTATCTCTCCACAACACGGGCTCATCAAAGAGCCACAAGATCGAATCTTTTCCGTGCCATCGCATGCTATCGCACTGCCCTTGAAACTTCTCGCTGTACATTCTTACGTCGTACCATCCATACAAATGCCAGAAGGTATCGCCTTCGATGACCTCGCGTACAGACATTAGTGTATCGGCTCCTATGTAGGTGGTATCCTCCTCGTCGTACCATTTCATCCACGGTCGCTTACCCATACAGATAAACACGCCGGAATCCTGATCAAAGCGTACCTCATCGCCGTATAAATCGTATTGACGTACAGTGTCGATGATTACAACCTCGTGGCGTGCTATGCTTGTTTTTGTCTTCTGGTCGTATTCGATGTGCATAGCTCGAAGGATATAGGGCCCTTCGACAGCATAGACCTGTCCCGAAGCTGTATACGTTTGACGCTCACGATCGTAAACGAGGGTATCGCCGCGGATTTCCCGCCTCCCTTCGCGATAGAGCCCATTGCCGTATATGTGAATGAGCTGGCTATCGAGGTCGTAGCGGATGTAGCTTCCACGAGCCAGTTGTTGTGTGTCGCGCACATATGCGTGGCCTCGAAGCTCGATGACGGTAGGTGCCTTAAAATACTGGATCGTGTCGGCAGTGGCGTAAAAGCTGTCTTTGACGTACCAGGGTCGATCGATAAAAGCTGCCTGCTGTAGGTTAAAATCGTACCATCCACTCGTACAGTGGAGGGTGCCGCTATCCATCTCGATGCGGGTGGGTGCGACAAAGAAGGTGCGGTTACGATGAAAGTGGTACACCAATGAATCTGTATGAAGGGTCAATTGCGTGTCGACTACCACTACCGAATCGGAAAACACGGTGAGACTATCTCGTGCCCGATACCAACCTCGCTTGCTCTTCAACAGCGTGGAGCTATCCTTCAGGATTGCACCCTGTGTGTAATGCGCTATTTCCTCTTGTATATCGTAGAGGAGCAATTGGGTAAAAAGCTGCCGCTCGCGATCGAGTAAGACGACCTTTCCATACAATTGGGCCTGGGCAGAGTCTCCATCGTAGTACAAGCTGTCTGCAAATAGGTAGATCGAATCGGCTCGTACCATCCGTACATTACCCACTGCTTGCACCCGATTGGACATAATACGCGCTGAGTCACAATACATCAATCCCTTTCGATGCCGGATGATGACGTGTCCCACGAGATATTGTACTACCTCGTTGCCCTCTTGCATAAAGTGCAATTTATCGGCGTGGACGATTTCCACCAAAGTCGTATCGCGAAGGGAATCTCTCTGCGTTTGTTCTATTTTGTATCCAGAAGACATTAAAGCATGGGATCGCTGTTGTTGCGCTAATAGTGAGGAAGAGCACACTGTCCAGAAAACAATTATCGACCAGGCTCCTGATGTAGAAGTGAAGACACGACGCAAGCGGCACCATTTCATGCGTTAGAGCGATGTCTCCTTTGCACTGCGCTTGCTCGCTAAATGGATGCGGTAGGCCTCGACGAGAGCGGTAGCAAATTTTTGCAAGTCGTACTCCTCTTTGAGGAGTTTCTGCGCCTGTTGGGCGAGCTCGATGCGCAAGGTCGGTTGCTCAATGAGTTTAGAGAGCTGGTGTATGAAATCGTTGGGCGTATCGGCGATGAGGATTTCCCTTTCATGTCTTGCCGGGATGCCCTCCAGTCCGATGGATGTCGTGACGATGGGTCTACCCAGTAGCATGCTCTCAATGATCTTTACGCGCATGCCACTACCACTAAACAGTGGAACGATCATCACATCACAGCTCAACACAAACTGTTCGGCATCGGGTACTTCTCCATGGACATAGATGCGGTCTTTGCCGTGGTGTTGAAAGATGTCGTCCGGCGTATTGCGCCCCGCTATGTGCAATTCGACATTGGGGTACGATTTCAAGAGCGTAGGCCACACATGATGCAAAAACCAATGGATTCCTTCGAGATTGGGCATCCAGTCTAAGGATCCTATAAAACCCACGCGCACTCTTGCTCTCCTCTTAGGTACGGGCGCTATCTGTACGGCGTCCAACCGTTTTACACCTACAGGGGTAAAGGTGGCACCGTTGTTGTACCCGAGGCTCTTGATGTGTTGCATATCCCTATTGGATATGGCGACGATAAAATCGTATTTGTTGAAGTGTTCCAGCTCGTAATTTTTCAGTTGTTGGGTGAGTATGCTCAAGTACCAACGCTTAGGAGCAAAGCGGGTATTTTTGGTAATGCGCTGCCAAATTTCGTGCTCGACATTGTGTGCACGCAAGACAATGAGGGCATCGGTGTGGGCACGCACTAAATCGACATAATGGGAGAGATAAACGGTCTCCATCTGTACGACATCGTAGCGATGGGTTTGGAGCACTTCGACGAGCTTGCGCGCAAAATCTTCGTTTCGGTAGCGCGAGACGTGGTACGAGTCACCCTTCATCAGTGCACTTAATGCGCCACCAATGCTGAGGCGATTGTCGACGGGTACTGTATAGATGTGATCGTAGTACTGAAGCTTTTGTATTTCCATGGGGTTGTCGACCCAGTGTTTGGTGGTATTCATGGCCAATAGGTCGATACAACACCCCACCGACTTGAGGGCAGCAGCGATATTGAGGATGGCTACCGATTCTCCATCCTTGGCGGGATAGGGGAATTTTTTACATATCTGGAGTATTTTCATGCAAAAACCTCTTTATCGTGCGTTGTGCCATATATTCTCTCTATGGTGTTCGGTCGGACAGGCTGCTGTGCCTGTACCATTACAAACTTTTGAAATACCCATCGTCCTATGATGATGTATGAACGTCTGATGCTACAAAGATAGTATGAAATGATCAGCCAATGATATCGCTGCGCGACATTCACAAGTATTACGGTGAGGTACATGTCCTCAGGGGTATTGACTTGGATATTGATGAGGGTGAAATCGTAGCTATTGTCGGCAAATCGGGTGCAGGCAAGAGTACTCTTTTGCACATCCTTGGCAGCCTTGAGCGACCGTCTCAGGGAAAGGTCTTGTACGACGGCGAAGATATCAGCCTATGGTCGGAGGCTCAGTTGGCGGAATTTCGCAATAAGCACATCGGCTTTGTCTTTCAATTTCATCACCTCCTTCCCGAATTCACCGCACTGGAAAACGTCGCCTTACCGGCTCTGATCGGCGGCATGTCGAAGAGAGCCGCCTTTGATAGGGCTGCGAAGCTCTTGCGTCACGTCGGCTTAGAAGAGCGCATCCACCATCGCCCCGCTCAATTATCGGGTGGCGAACAACAGCGCGTGGCCTTAGTACGTGCACTCATCAACGATCCTCGCATCGTATTAGCCGACGAACCTACGGGCAATCTCGATATTCCGACCTCTGTAGAGATCCACAAATGGATACGCAAACTGAGAGATACCTTTTTTCGCACTTTCGTCATCGTCACCCACAGCAGAGACCTTGCCAATATGTGCGACCGCATCATCACCATTCAAGACGGCAAGCTGATAAAAGAGGAATCTCCTACCCCACAACAAGAATAGATATCACGGATTTTCCGAAGGCTGGCCCGGATACTTCAAACGCACGTGGTAGATGTTCGTCAATGTGCGCTTGATGACGTCGACCGCCGTGTAGAGCTCGCGAAAGCTTATTTCGGATTCGGAGAATTGCTCATCTTCCATCTTTTTCTGCAAGATGCTGTCGACTAAATTGCTGATCGACTGTGCATCGGGCTTGTCGAGGCTTCTACTGGCTGCCTCAGCCGAATCTGCAATCATCAGCAGCACCTGTTCTTTCGTCCTGGGCCTGGGCCCCGGATAGCGGAAGGCCATTTCCAGAGTAGGATCATTGGGATTTTGCTCTAAGGCCTTGCGATAGAAATACTCCACGAGGGTCGTCCCATGGTGCGTAGTGATAAAATCGCGAATGATTTTGGGTAGTCCCGCCTGTTTAGCCATGCGCACCCCTTCAGTGACGTGTTCGATGATCTTCTTAGCGCTCTCTAAGGGATCGACCGCTTCGTGAGGATTGCCCTCCTGTTGGTTTTCGATAAAATACTCCGGATTTTTCACCTTGCCAATGTCGTGGTAAAGGGCTCCTACCTTGACCAACAACGCGTTGGCTCCAATGGCCTCCGCTGCAAGCTCCGCCAGATGCCCGACCTGTAAGGAGTGTTGTAAAGTGCCCGGAGCTCGTAGCGACAACTCTCGGATTAAAGGGTGATTTAAATCGTACAAATCCACTAAGGTAATCGACGAAGTGTAACCAAAAATGCGCTCTACCAACGGTATCAAGGGATAGGCCAGCAATAACAATATTCCCTGGAGTATAAAACTGAAGACGCGCTGCACCTCACTTTTCGCAGTCGTTTCGCTGCCCACGATCGAGAGTACTATATGTGTCACTAGCCCCGTCAGTGTCACGTAAAACACGAGTTTAAAAAAGCTCGACCAATGGCGCGTCTCCGTCGGCGTCAACACAGCAATAAATCCCATCAATATTTCCGTATAGGTAAATTCATATCCCAGGCTCGTCAGATAACTCGCCATCAATATCAACAAAACATGCACCACTATGGCTAAGCGTGTCTCATAGAAATTTTTTACCACGATCGGTACGATTGCAAAGGGAAGTAGATAAATGTCGATCTGCGGTACACGCTCGACCACCGTGACCAGATACCCAAAAAGTACAAACCACAGCAGTATAAAGGCCAACTCCCGCCAATTGTGGTAGATCTGCGGGAAATTGAAGTAGATGTACAACGCTAAGATGAGAAAGAGCGACAGTGTCAAAAACACATAACCCAACAGCCGAACCCATGTGTTTTGACGCAGGCGATCCCACCAGCCCTGAGGCTCCTTAACTACATCCTGGAGTACAGGGGATCGTCCATCATCAGCTGAGATGCGCACCTGTGTCGACTTATGGCCATTTGCGTGCACGTAGTGTAGAAACGGTCTGCTCAAGACCGTATCCAGAACGATATTGGGACGTATAAGGGCACGAAACCATCTCGAAATTTCTTCTTTCTCTGCAGTGGTATTGGTCTGAAACCAGAGCTTAACGAGGTCTACTGCATGGCGGTAGAGATAGAAACTATCGATGTGTCCTTTGACGACGCTACCATCTCTGACGAGTTGTATTCTTGAAAATGCCCTCAAGCTATCGGGCACATCTATGATACCGCGCTGGTAGAGCTGAAAGAGGAGGCCCTCAATTTGATACGGCCAGACTGTCGTATGAGTCGAATCTCCTGCCGCAAGGCGTACAAGAAGGGCTTGCACGCTATCGTAGACCTGTGACAGATAGACATATGTGGGTAGAGGGGATTTGGAGATCTCAGATGGATTGGTGTTTGCCGTAGGGAGATCTCTGTCACTGGTGAGAGCCTTTGTATGTTGGATAAAAGCGCGTGGCAAAATGGCCGCTATGATCATTGCGGCGATGAAAAATAAAATGCCACCCTGAATGCGCTCTTTCCGCGTCAAAGTTCCATCTTTAACACTTCAAAATTACGCAATCTCGTCTACTGAAACGGTTCAGTGAAGTGCCTATCGCGGGGTACGAAATTCCACGCGCTTCTGAACACGCCGTGGTGTACTCTTTTCGATGCGGGATGAACGAGGAGGCTCGTCGATTTCCTTCCGTTGCATTTTCTTTGGTTGGGGTGATTGGTCCTCCGAAGGTGTAGGCTCCTCATCCGGTACGTCACCGAGGGCTTCGATGACGCGCTCACTGAGATGCACATAGCGCATGTTTCCCGCTTGGAGGGCGAGCTCTTTGGCTCTTTGGGCTGCAGCGAGGGCTTCGTTTCGCTCTCCCATGCGTTTGAGGATTAGGGCTTTGAGATAGTACTGCCAGTAGCGCTCACCCAATTGATTGGCCTTATTGACCCAATCAAGCGCCTGTCGGTCGTCGACGCGGTTTTCGTAATAATACTTTGCTGCCAGGTAATAATCCGACCGCGAAGGCCCGGACATGATGCGTTGGATACCTTCTACCACCTTTGCCTTCGTGTCAAAAATCAGTGGGATCTCCACCAACACATCGTCCCACAGTATTTGGAGGGTTGCGGCTGAATCGCGCAGATAATCCAGGTTGATGAGCAGCGTTTCGAAGGTCATAGCCAGCTCTTCGGGCTCGACCTCCACGCGCAATGCTTCTTTATCCATCCGATAGGGTTCGGGGAGTCCAAATTGGTCCCAATCGGAATAAAAGATAATGTCCCAGACATCTTCACGCGGTATGGCATAGAGGGCGTATTTCCCTGCTTTGAGTAATTCGCCACTGACGAGCACATCGTCGCTAAATTCGATGGTGGTCGCCTCATTGGCTCCGATGGCCCACATTTGATCGTAGGGCACCACTTTGCCAAAGATTACGCGACTGCGCATACTCGGCCTCGAATAATCGATAGTAATTGTCGACAGCCCTACATTTTGAATAAGTGTACAGCGCGGACTGCGCTCGGGGATGACCAGCTCACATTGTCCATATCCTTTGGAGGCCATACTCCATCCCCAAAGCAAGACCATCCCCCAAACGATGTACGATTTCATACGTCTGCCGAACCATTTCATACCCTTCATAAGACAGCTCATTGATATTGGACTATGTATGATGCATTTTCTTAATGTATAAACGCAAAACGTCTTTAATGTTTTCATACATCGGGCGATAAACGGTTATGGCCATTTGAGGATCTACCCAGACGGCGACCTCGATGTCTTCTTCGGTCTGTGGATGCAGCTCCTCTTCTGCGGTATGCATGTGGTACCAATGGGTGATTTTTAAGATGCGCTGGTACCTATCGCGATAGATGTGATAGGTCTTGCAGAGGGGAGCGTGCAATTGGACGGCTTGCAATCCGAGCTCTTCGCGCACCTCACGGACGGCAGCTTGCTCTACCGACTCGTCGGGATCGATTTTCCCCTTGGGCAGGTCCCAATATCCTCGACGGAAAATGAGGGCAATTTCGGAAGATTGACGGTATTGCACCACTCCTCCTGCTGCAGAGATGGTAGTAAAAGTACGGATGAAATGTTGAAGAACAGTTTCTGCATCCTTGCCTTCAAGGATGAAGCCCATTGGTTTAGAGGTCTTTTCGAGATTGTCGACTACGGCGTGGAGGTGCTTGGTATTGCCGCGAAAAGGTAGACGTATCCATGAGCGCTTATTATCCGATTCGTCGTTAAATGGCTGGCTACTACTCAGTAGCACGATGGGATGGTCCTTGACGTAGATTTTGTACATTTGCGCAAAACGCCGCTTTGGATTATTCAACGATAGTAGCACGCAGCCTGTTGCAAATCGGAGCGGTTAAGATTGATTTGGGCTATCCCTTTCGCTGGACTTCAGGCATTGTGGCTCCCATTTATACCGACAATCGATTAATTTGGAGCGATGTGCCGGTGCGTATGTTGGTAGTAGAGGCATTAGCTGGTGCCGCAGAGCAATTTTTGCCATTTGATATCGTAGTAGGTGTGGCAACTGCGGGAATTCCGCCAGGAGCCATGCTTGCCCAACGCCTGCGGAAACCCTTCCTCTATGTGCGCAACAAGGCTAAGGCGCATGGTACGAAATCGCTTCTCGAAGGCAGCGCAGCTCCGCAGTCCAAAGCCCTCATTGTCGAAGACCTCATCTCCACAGGGGGGTCTGTACAAAACGCGTATGAAATCTTGCGCGCCGCACAGATTGCCCCCATTGGCATTTTATCCATATTCAACTACTTACTCAAGGAGGGCAAAAACACTTTAGAGCAATTACAAATACCATCTTTTTCTCTTACAAATATTGATATTCTCTTGCGCGAAGCCGAAAAACTTTCCTATCTTAGCGCTGCGGAAAGAGAGGAAATCTTACATTGGCTATACAGCCCCAAAAACCGAGGTTAAATCCCATGAATAAGGAGAGCGAGCGACAGGGCATCGTATGGGGAGCCTTTGCGCAGAATCACTTGGAGGGTGCAATGCATGCACTGGGGAAAGATGAATTAAAATCTTAGGTTGAATGGATAAAAAATTGGAATCCTTTGCATTCAAGTATCTCGAGACAGCATCTCCGACGGGATTTGAGCGGGAAGGACAGCGGGTATGGCTCGATTTTATCAAGCCATATGTCGACGATTGGGAACAAGATAGCTACGGTACTGTCTATGGGATTATCAATCCAGGTACGGAGTACCGCGTGGTGATCGAAGCACATGCCGACGAAATCAGTTGGTTTGTCAACTACATCACGGATGAGGGTTTTATCCACGTCATAAAAAATGGCGGCTCCGATGAGGTAATTGCTCCATCCAAGCGCGTATTTATTCATACTTCTAATGGCAAGGTACGTGGGGTGTTTGGCTGGCCAGCCATACACATCCGCCGCGGCAAAACCAATACTCCTGCGACCAGTGTGGAAAATCTCTTCATTGACGTCGGTGCCGACAGCAAGGAGGAAGTGTTGAAAATGGGCATCGATATAGGCAGTGTCGTCACCTTCGCCGATTCGCTCGAAAAGCTCAACGACAAGTACTTCATAGGGCGCGCCTTAGACAACCGCATGGGGGGAGTATGTATCGCACAGGTGGCGCGCATGCTCAAAGAACAGAAGGTACAGCTTCCGTACACTCTATACATTGTCAATTCTGTGCAAGAGGAAATCGGTTTGCGCGGCGCGGAGATGATCGCCCATCGCATCAAACCCCATGTAGCTATCGTCACCGATGTCACCCACGATACTACTACCCCACACATCAAAAAGAAGGTGCACGGCGACGTGCGATGTGGGAAGGGACCCGTAGTAACTATCGCCCCAGCCATCCATCGAAAACTCCTCTCTCTGATCTTTGAAGCAGCTGATGCAGCCAGCATACCACTTCAAAAGTCGGTTAGCTCCCGAAGCACGGGCACCGATACCGATGCCTTTGCCTACTCCAATAGCGGTGTGCCGTCGGCATTAATATCCCTGCCCTTGCGGTATATGCATACCACCGTGGAGATGGCGGCTATTAGCGACATCGATCACGTGGCGCGGCTCATCTTCGAAACGCTAAAGAGGATTGAACACGGCCAGACGTTTACCTACGTATAAAGCTCGCGGGGCCTTCACCACTCTCTGGCGCTGGCTCGTCGAGCAGCACCTGTGGATTGGTCTATGTGCGGTCGCACTGGTCTATGCAACCGACCAATATGCCCTTCACATTCAAGAGCCTCTCTGGAGTACGGAGTATTTCATAGCTTTTACAGGAGCTTTTATTGCCTACCGATCGCAAGAACTCCATACTCTCTGGTCGGAAATATTCTCTCCCTTACATCGATCCTTGCTCCACGTGCATGCATGGATCTTGCTCAAAAGATATCCCTCGTGTATGGCACTAATAGCCATAACATGGGCAATATTCCTAATCGGTATTCAAAGAGCGATGTTGTACTTGCCTGTGGTGATCGTTACTGCGCTGTACCTGTTTCCCCTTCATCCGTCGGTATTTCTCCGTCGCATTCCCTTTGCTAAAATCTTTTTTATCAGTTACTGTTGGATGTGGACCACCGCTACTGCACCTTTGGCACTTCATGGCTCCCCGTTATGGAAAGCGATGCTACATCCCATCAGCTGGGAGCGCTTTGCCTTTATCTTCGCATTGACTGTCCCCTTTGACATACGGGATATGGATGAAGACGCCCGTGCTGGGTTGAAGACCCTACCCAATGTCCTTGGGCTCAAAGTGACCAGAGCCATCGGGATATTCGCGGTATGTCTTTGGGTCTTGTTGCACTACGTTGCTATCAATAGTACGCACTATTCGTCAGGTACCTTTTTAGCCACACTATGGACAGCCGTGCCCACCATTGGGTGGATTGTTTGGGCCCATCCCGACCGCTCAGAGCTGTATTACACCGGCTATGTCGATGGGACGATGATCCTTTGGGTATTATTAATGGCAGTTTTCCACAACATTTTGGATTAAACGACCTTTAAAGCCATAAAGGATGCGATTGTCATGAGTACTGCCGCAGACTATTATCCCCCTTCGTTGTTGGAAGATGTCGAATGGCATGTACTTATTGAAAAGCTCCAATCCCTTGCCTTGAGCCATTATGCCGCGGAAAAACTGCGAAACCTACCATTTCATACCGATACCAATACAATCGAAGAGGAACTCCGTAAGGTGGCGGATTTCAAAGCGGGTATGGACGTCGGATTGGATATCGAATGGTACCGTCCGCACAATCCTGAGAAAATACTTGAGCAATTACAAATATCCGGGTATGTCCTTCAACAAGATCAGTTGAGGATATTGTACGATTTGACGCGCTCTGCTGTAGCCACCTATGCTCTTTATCAAAAGACGGAATGGGCAGGCAAGGGCACCTTTACTCAACAATATGCTCCCCTTAAGGAGGCGGCACCCATCGCAAAGAGGATTGCGGCCCTTATTGATGAGGAGGGCAACATTCGTCCCGATGCATCGCCAACGCTGCTCCAATTGACGCGCGAAATGGAGTCTCAAACTCAACAAAACGACGAACTCTTTGATACACTGCGCGCACAATGCGCCCAAAAGGGATGGCTTGTAGATATCCAACACAGCTATCGCCAAAATATGCGCGTCTTAGCGGTCAAACCCATGTACAGGCGCAATATTCCGGGACTCTTAGTAGACAAATCCGAGTCGGGAAACACCCTTTTTATCGCTCCACTACCCTATTTGGAGGGATTAAATGCCCTTCGAGAACTCCAGTTGGCCTATAAGACAGAGGTACGGCGATTGTTGAGAGAAATTTCATCGTTTTTGCGGCGTCAAATCCAAGAACTCCGACCACTGTTTCCCTCCTTAGTCCAGCTGGATGTATGGAGGGCGAAGGCGCGATTGGCTAAGGCGCTCCGTGCCTCCCTTCCCGAGATTGCAGATTTAGGGGCACTTGAATTACAAAATGCCCTCCATCCCCTATTATTTTTAAAAAATCAAAGTGAAGGCAAAACTACCGTACCCTTTTCCTTACGGCTAGACCATGAGCGTCGAGTGATTTTAATCAGTGGTCCTAACGCCGGTGGTAAGACGGTTTTGCTTAAAGCCACTTGCCTCATCCAATTGATGTGCCGCGCAGGGCTATTACCTCCCGTCGATGCGCACTCCAAAATACGCATTTTCAAAAAGCTCTTCGCAGAAATTGGCAATCATCAGTCGATCGATGACGAATTGAGCACCTTTAGTGCACATGCGCAGCATCTTAGATATATCCTGTGTCATGCCGATGCGGATACCTTGATACTTATCGACGAAATTGGTGCGGGTACAGACCCTGAAATGGGAAGTGCATTGGCCGAAGCATTGGTCGAAGCGCTCATCGACAAAAAATGCATGGCCATAGTGACTACGCATTACCCTCGTTTAAAACTATTAGCAGAACGCTTTGAGGCAATGACCAATGCCTCTATGGCTTTCGATGAAGATGCCCTCAAGCCTACCTATCGACTCGTCATGGGCATTCCAGGTCGGTCGTATACCTTTGAAATCGCTCGCCAATCGGGACTTCCCAAGGTAGTTATTCAGCGAGCCCAGTCCTTTCTCGGCGAGGAAAAAGTACAGCTCGAAGAGATCCTCCGCCAATGGCGCAGAAAACTTCAAGACATCCATTTGAAAAGCCGACAGCTCGATGTCAAGGCCAAACAACTCGACATCCTGCGCCTTCAATACGAGGATCTAAAACATCATCTGCTCATAGAGCGCAAAAAGCTCCGAATGGAGAAAAAGCAGTGGGAGCAATACCTCCTTCGACAGGAAAAACAGCAAATTCAACAACTGCTCAAAGAGAAACTCAGTGGTCTTCGTCGAGAGGAGCTACAAGGTCGCCTCGACGAAATTCGCCAGAAAATCCATCGAACAGAAGAGCAAATCGATGAGGCTCGTGAGATCTTAAAGGCCAATCTCAAAAGTGCTTCCAATGTCGAAAGAGGTGATGCGATCGTGCACGTCCCTACGGGCATTCGGGGCGAGGTGGAAGATATCCAGGGCGATAAAATCTTGCTCATTGCTGGGGGCATGCGCTTTACAGTTCCCAGGAATGAAGTCCAACCCATTGAGGAGAAACTACAGAAATCCAACTCCGCCGTAGAACATTCCTCTTCCCACGATGTTGCAGATCGCAAGGTGGCGCCCTCGCTTGACCTTCGTGGAATGAATAAAAGGGATGCCGAAGCGGTGTTGCACGCCTACATGGACCGTGCACTATTATCCAATCTTCGAAGTGTACGCATCATTCACGGAAAGGGCACGGGGGCGTTACGCCGCATAGTAGAAGAAGTCTTACGGACGTATCAACAAGACATACGCACGCACTACCACCCGTCTGCTAAAGAGGGAGGAGATGGCGTCACCGTGGTGGAGTTTTCACTTTAGCTTTGGAGTCTTTCCATGACCTTTTGGTACACGTGCTGGGGGGTAATGCGAAATTTTTCGAAGAGTACCGATCCCGATGCTGATGCTCCAAAGCGATCCATACCGACAATGATTCCGTCTTGGCCAACGTATTTGTACCAGTAGTCGGGATAGGCTGCTTCGATGGCTACTTTGATGGGGATATTGGCGGGCAAGACGCTTTCGCGGTATGCCGGATCTTGTTGGTCAAAGAGCTCTGCGCAAGGGAAGGACACCACGCGGACGCGCACATTTTGTTGGTTAAGCAAGGCCTTGGCTTTCAATGCGACGTGCACTTCTGAGCCCGATGCCATGAGGAGCACCTGCGGTTGGTCGTCTTCGACGAGTACATAGGCCCCGTGTTCGAGCAAACTGGCTTGTGCAATACCCTGGGTAGTACGGTTGAGCACGGGGAGTTTCTGTCGGGTAAGAGCTAATACGGTGGGACCATCGCGGCGAAGGAGTGCCATCTTCCAAGCCACTGCAGCCTCGTTGGCATCCATCGGTCGGATGACTGTGAGATTGGGAATGTATCGCAGAGAGGGCAAGTGCTCCACAGGTTGATGCGTCGGACCATCTTCCCCCAGGCCTATGGAATCGTGTGTAAATACGTAAATCACACCGAGCTTCATCAGCGCGGCAAGTCGTATGGCTGGACGCATGTAGTCGCTAAACACCAGGAATGTACCCCCATAGGGAATAAATCCACCGTACAGCTGGATGCCATTGAGGATCGTCCCCATGCCGTGCTCGCGCACACCAAAGTGGATGTATCTGCCCTTTCGGTTTTCAGCATTGAAGACAGGCATATCGGCTGGCTTGGTCTTATTGGAGGGCGTCAAATCGGCGGACCCTCCGACCAATCCATTGATTTTGTCCCATAAAAAGCTAAGCACCTGGCCCGAGGCCTCTCGCGTAGAAAGCGGCACTTCCGGAGAAAATTCCGGTAGGTGTCCAAAAATCCCTTTATCAAAGAGCTTTCCCTCGATGCGCTTCATAAATTCGCGATAGAGGCGAGGATAGCGTTCGAGATAGGATTTTAGGATGCGATTCCAGCGCTCTTCAAGCTCTTGACCGCGCTGTCGATATTGCTCGCGAAGGGGCTTGACTTCTTCGGGCACGTAGAAATTTTCGTCTTCGGGTATGCCGAGGTATCGCTTTGCCAGGCGAACCTCTTCTTCTCCAAGGGGCTCGCCGTGGGCCTTTGCTGTACCGGCTTTGCGGGGACTTCCGTGTCCTATGATGGTATGAAAGAGTATGAGTGTAGGAGTGGGCGACGGCTCACCGACGGCGGTATCGAGCACCTCGCGAATTTCGTCAATACTGTGGCCATCGGCTTCTAAGACGCGCCATCCGTAGCTCTCGAAGCGTCCCTGTACATCTTCCGAAAACGACAAATCGGTTGGTCCGTCGATCGTAATGCGATTGGAATCGTAGAGCACGATGAGGTTGTCGAGTTGTAAATGACCTGCCAAGGAAGCTACTTCATGGGATACCCCCTCTTCGAGATCGCCGTCGCTGGCCAAAACCCAAATGTAGTGATCCAATACAGTGTAGGGATCTTTGTTAAACTCTGCCTGTAGCATTTTGGAAGCAATAGCCATACCCACGGCATTGCCCAATCCCTGTCCCAAGGGGCCCGTAGTCGTCTCTACGCCGGGGGTGAGCAAGTGTTCGGGATGACCTGGTGTGCGACTTCCCCACTTGCGAAATTGCATGAGATCATCGATGTGGAGATCAAAGCCGAAGAGATACAACAAGCTGTACAAGAGCATACTGCCGTGCCCTGCCGACAATACAAATCGGTCGCGATTAAACCATTTGGGGTTGCTCGGATTAAATCGCAGATACTCGGCCCACAATACGCTCATCACATCGGCCATACCCATGGGCAATCCGGGATGGCCGGAATTGGCAAATTGCACAGCGTCCATACTCAACCCGCGAATGGCCAGGGCTATTTTCTCCAACAGTTCCGGGTCAAGTCGCTCTATTTGCTCAATGCGCTCCACTATTGATTTGGCTTTATTCGTCTGAGTGTATTTCGAAATTCCTGGATTTCCATGCCCTCCATCCTCCAATGAGCGTACTGACATGCGAAATACCCGCATCCTTCATCTTTACCATGGCCATCACCGCAGTACGACCGTCATGATCGTAGAGGAGATACGCTGCCTGCTTGTCCAACTTAGGCAGGGCCGCCTCAAAGTCTCCTGCTCCATAGGGCAACGACACTGCCCCAGGTATATGACCATGCTTATAATCGGTACGCGAACGCAAGTCGATCACAACGTATTTGCCCGTCTGCACGAGTTCGCGAAACATGTTGGCATTCATTTGATCGGGGCGGGGAAAGCTCTGTGAATATTCGATTCCGCGGCGCTCCTCAAAAACAATGTCTTCTAAGGTTGGGGAAAGCCTCTTTTGCTCCTCCTTCCTTGCATCATCTTTACAGGAATAAGCAATGGCCAGTACAGTGAGGTGGAAAAGTAGAGTGATAAAACGCGCGCGATACACCATTCTGCGGAAATTTCCCGCTGCAAATATCCGTCAATTTCACCAAATAATGCATATTCGAGCATGCGAAATACGATTAGCCATTCATAAAGTAGATGTTCTCAGCTCTAAAGATTCCTATACATCGCATAGTGGGTGATCCCGAGGTGTTCGAAAGGGCTGCCTTCGATCTCAAATCCCAATTTCGCATAAAAGGTCACGGCGTGATGGCGTGCGTCGAGGCGCATGCAGCGAAATCCCATTGTCTTTGCCCATTTTATACAGTAAAGCACCAGCGCACTCCCCACCCCTCTTCCTCTCCACCTCTCCTCCACTGCCATTTGACGCAATTGAATGCAGGGAGCATCGACAGCTTTCAACGCACATACTCCCACAAGATCCGCCGAGAGTGATTCCCGATACCCAAAGTGGTATTGTCGCCATTCTTCTTCGATTTCGCTGGGATGAAATGTCTTGCCAATGGGAATGCGCAATACCTTTTCGCGCAAGTGGAGAGCTTCCACATATGCTGGGGTAGCATAGATGAGGTTTTCGATATTGGGATGATAAGGTGCGCTCATTGGTGCACAGGCCTCGCAAGGACGATGTACTGAAAGGCAAGTGAGGAATCATCCGACTCGATAATCTCAAAGCCTGCCCGTTGCAGGTCGAGCTCCACTTGCCCGAGAGAGACGCGATATTGCACAGGTGGTCCGATTTCGGTGTGTTTTTTCTTAAAATCGACAATGACGAGCATGCCACCCGGTCGAATGGCCTTCTTGACAATTTTGAGATAATCTACTGCGTAATCCACGATATAGGGATAGATATTAGCCATAAAGGCGACATCGACTTCTCCGGGATTGAGAAGCGGATCTTTAGGCGTGCAGAGACGCACTTCGAGCTTTGACTGGAGGGTATCGTGTAGGTGTTGGCGCTCACGCATCATCCATTTGACCATAGCGGGATCGACATCGACAGCGATGACGCGTTTGGCCTTGGGCAGAAAGCGAAAGGAAAAATATCCCGTCCCCGCTCCTATATCGGCGATGATTTTACCGCGCACTCCGCCCATCTTACGCATAATGATCTCGGGCTTTTGCCAGATGTGGCGACGGCCGGGATCCTGACCGATGAGCTGTTCTTTGATGACGTCTTGAGCTCGATGATGCGTTGAGGTTTCGTTAGATCCTTCTATATCGGGGTTTGGACGACGACCATTGGTCGTATCGCATGCAAAAAGGGTTGCCCAAATCCACACAAAGAGCACCATTTTATACCCGATATGCCCTATTCCATTCATTCGCATCAATGCCGATACGCACCGCTATCTATACCATACCAACAAAGATAGGAACTCTCCGTCGAAGCAAATTACTCCATCGTCAGGTTACTCCATCCTCAAGGATAATTTCCAGCCTTGCCAATTCTGGTACACCTGAGACAAAAATGGATTACGCTTTACTTATCTATGCCTTATTCTGCACAATGGTGCGGTATTTCCAATATGCCCAAAAACTAATGGTCAGAAACGACAGCGCGGTAATGTATACCGATGGGGGCATCGGCACGGGATCACCAGCTGCGTAGGAGTGCAGGCCTGAGAGGTAAAAGTTGACGCCAAAATAAGTCATCATGACTGTTGCGAAGCCAAAGAGCGTAGCAAAATTGTAAGCATAGAGTCCTCGCGCACCGGGGATATAGCGCATGTGTACAATGAAGGCGTAGACTAAAATGGTCACCAGGGCCCAGGTCTCTTTGGGGTCCCATCCCCAATATCTCCCCCACGATTCATTGGCCCATACACCACCCAGGTAGCAGCCGATACTTGCCATGACGAGTCCTGCTAAAATAGTCATTTCCGACACATTGGTCAACTTTTTGACGTGATTGAGAACGGTATTTTTATTGGCTTTGGTCATCAAGCCAAATAAGATGAGATTGATCAGCCCGATGACGGCCCCCAACAGGAGGAATCCATAACTACCCGCCATCAGGGAGACATGTATGGTAAGCCAGTACGATTTTAAGACGGGCACCAGTGGAGTGATTTCGGGGTCGAAATTGTTGAGATGCGCTACCATGAGGAAGGTGCTGCCCAAAATGAGGGATGCAGCCAAGGCCCCCAAGGACTTCCGTCCAAACAGAATGCCCGCTAATACCCCCGTAAAAGCAATATAGATAAGTGATTCATACGCATTGCTCCATGGAGCCCTCTCAGACACATACCAACGCAGGGCAAGACCGAACACATGGAGTGCAAAGGTCAACCACACCAGCGATAGCAAAATCAGACGTGGGATTTTCAAGGAGGTCTGCGGGCGAAAGACGCGGATAAAAAACAACACGAGTGCAAAGAGACCGAGTATACCATAGTAGCGCATCAGTCGGTCAAAGATATTGCTCTTATTGAGGAGAATTTCCGCCTTCGTCTGGGTTGCACTCGGTAAAATTTCGCTGCCGTATTTTGCCTGAAATGCCTTGAGCTCCTGGATTGCCTGATTGGGCAACGACCAATCACCAGTGCTCAAAGCGTGGTCGACGAGTTTTCGATAGACGGGGAAAAACATGGCCGCAAATTGGATGGACTTTTTCGAAGTCGTGTCGGCCATACGGCTCGCCTCATCGCCCGTAATCCATCGATTGCCGGGATCGCCTTCGAGGGGAAAGAGGCGCATCAACCGGTGGTGGAAGATCATATTGACGATATTGATGCGTTCGTCAAGGCGAATGAGTTCGTTTTCAAACGTACCGCGATATTGACGTTCTTTAGCATGAGCTGCTCGAAGCTCTTCAAGTAGCTTAAACTTTCCATCGGCATCGAAAAAGTCGTCGTACGAAGCGAGTTTTCCCTCTACGCCGACCAATTCACGAATCTTTGGATGCTTGCCGAGTCGTATAAGCGGCACATCGTGCCATGCCTCGGGATATAAGCTCATATTGATCACCACCTCGACGGGATCCATGCCGTACAGACTCGTCTTTCGAGTCAATTTGCGCAGCACTTCGTTGGCCAGGGTGTGGAAGGGCTTCATTCGGCCACGAAAATCCTGCACCGATACGGTCGACAACAGTTTGATGTGATCTCGATCAAACGTTCGCTTCGTTACGGGTACACCGTTTGCACATACCGTCGGTACAGTTATCCAACTTAGGCCAACTGCGATCAATCCTATGTAGAACCATTTCATAATAGGTGCTTTTTATACCTTTTTAGATAGTAGTCGAAATCGGCTTTTGGGTGCCAGGAACATCCATAACAAGCCGATGGTCAACAACGCATAGCCGAGGTAAGAGACTCTTGTACCCCATGGATCCCAATTGACACTCAACACCGTACCGAGCTCATCGCGATCGTACGACGATTGGAAAAAGCGATAGCCGTCGTAATTGAGGATGTGATTCATATAGATGCTGTACGGCATTTCGAGGTTCTTCCTCGGATCGATGAGCACCACATCGCTTTCATAGCTGGCGGGGTCATTGGTGCCGGGATAACGCACGAGGCGAAAGTCTTCCAGATACAGCGAAAAGGGCAACTGGATATCGCGCGGGCCGTAGCTGACACTGATATCGAGATCTCCGAGGCGAGTGATGACGGGTTCGCCACGGAACGATTCACTCCCAATGACGACGATCTCTTGCGTATCGACTGGTGTGGACAGGCGCATCACCACGGCGGCCTTGTCGTTGGGTTCGAGCTTGCGCTTGCCCGATTGGATTTCCACAACAGCCTGCGGGCGAAATTCCTTAAACACGAAATTCTTTTGTCCCATTGTATGCAATGCCTGGACCGCCAACGGATACCACTGCCCGGCTTGTATCGAGTCGCGATACCGTGAAGCCATCACCATGCGCGCTATGGGCATCATGCTACGCATGTACAGTCCACTATCTCTCTGCTCGATTTGTATCATCGCAGGTTGAGGCCCCGCTTCAAAGTTGAAGGTAATTCCGTCGAAATTTTTCAATTCTCCTCGCCGCAAAAAGTAGTTTTTTCGACCTCCCATGCCCGCCATGACGATCCAGAGTGTGGGCTGGCCATTGGGGGCATCCTTCAAGGTCTGTTCGGGATTCGGAATGACCTTGAGCACCTCTACGCGCAAGGGCAAGTTGCCCAAAATGTAGTCTTTGGTAAAGGAATTATTCCCCAGGGCTCCAAAGAGCACCTTTTTGTGGAATACGTAACGTCGTGGCCCATGGACAGCACGGAAGTTGAGATAGGGCTCGCGCGATTGGATGACATTGGAGCTCGACTTTTCACGGATGTGCATCATCCCCTCCATGCCAAAATAGCGCGTCAATGCAGCGCCGAGCAAGATGACCAATATTGATCCGTGGAACAACAACATGTAGCGCTTCTGCTTGCGCCACATCCGATAGCGTATGATCTGGCGCAATACCGACAATCCAATCAAGAGGAGCAACACTTCAAACCACTTAGTGCGATAGACGAGTTTTTGAGCTGTTGAGGTGCCAAAGTCGTTTTCAATAAATGTCGCTGCCCCAATGACTACTGCCAACGTGATCAAATAAATACCCCCCGCAGTCATAGAGGTGAGTCGCAAATAGAGATCCTTGAGTGTTGAGAGCAATCTTTTCATGTTGATTTCATCCACACTGTTTTGATCGCGCTAGCGCCACTTTATTGCTTTTAACGATTGTTTTGCTCAATTTGTTTGATTTCTGGTATCCGTACGGGGATCAATGCCAGGCCACCGATGACAAAGAGGATTGCCAGAGCCAGGATGCTGTTGCGCATACTACCCGTCCACTGATCGATAAATCCAAAACAAAAGGTGCCGATGATGAGCGACCACTTGGCCACAAAGTCGAGAAAGCCAAAATAAGAGGTCATATCGGGTGTGCGACTGGGCACGAGTTTGGCGTATGCCGAACGCGCCTGTGACTGAATGCCCCCTAACACCAAACCCACTGCCGCAGCCAGTACATAAAACATCTCTTTACTCTGCAAGGAATATCCGCCAATACAGATGCCCACCCAGATGGCTATCATCGTCCATAAGGAGATCTTGCTTCCCCAATTCTCAGACACTTTTGCAAAGAGATAAGCTCCAACCACCGCTACCAGCTGAAGGAGTAAAACGACAATGATGAGCTCTTCGGTACCAAAGGCCAGCTCTTTTTCCGCAAAGGCACTTGCCAGATAGATGACCGTCTGAACTCCCGCACTAAAAAACAAAAACGCAATGAGATACCAGCGCAAATTGCGATTGGCCGTGATGCGCCTACCCACCTTTTTAAGCTCTTCTACACCCTTGAGCAATACCCGGCGCGTTTTGACGGCGATCGCACGGTTGGCCGGCAAATAGGCAAAGGTGATCTGCGAAAACCCCCACCACCACAATCCCACCGACAGAAATGCCAGGCGCACGGGCAAAGTCGGCGATTGGATGCCAAACACCTCGGGCTGCAGAATGATCCACAAGTTGAAGAGCAAGAGCAAAACGCTGCCCACATACCCCCATGCAAAGCCCATCGCACTGACGCGATCCATTTGATCGTAGCTGGTAATCTCCGGTAGATAGGCGTTGTAAAAGGCAAGGCTCCCGGCGTGCCCCACCGTGGCCACCACAAATGCCCCAATACCAAGCCACACCTCCGACGGCGAATCGAAAAAGAACAACAGCGCACATGCTACCGACCCCACAAGGGTAAATGCCTTTAAAAACTGTTTGCGCATCCCACGGTAATCGGCAATGCCCGACAATAAAGGCACCACAATCGCCACGACGAGATACGAAAACGTCACAGAAAAGGCGAAAAGCGCACTACTCGACAACCGATAAGGACCTATCGAGACCTGAGGAGGCGCAATCTTGAGGAAATAAGGTGGAAATATTGCAGTTGAGATGACCAGACTATAAGCAGAATTGGCCCAATCAAAGAGCGCCCATGCGCGTATTACCTTCTTATCGTGCTGCATGTATTGCGTTTGTCGCGGCGACAAGTTACAAATATCCGCTTGTATGTGTCTTGAGCACTCTTTTATACGAGGTATAAAATCGTTGATAGTAGGAGGGATAAAATAGTGGGCCATAGCTTGAAGACAGCCCTTGACGATAGGGGCACTAACAAAAGAAATGTGCACCCACAACAGCGGTCAAGCAAAGGCATGGACAAATTATCCTTAATTTCACCGCATGAAAGAGATGCGGACGATTTAACTCTATCGGTATTGAGACTGTACATCTTATCGCGTAGCCCAGCGCTGTATTCGACGAGGAGGCTCTACGAAGCCGCTCTCGGGCTCGAAGTCGATGTGCGCATCATCAATCACATGCACTGCGAACTCTCACTGACCCCCAAAGGAGTGGACATCCTGTATTGGGGGGAGTCGGTCCTCCCCGTCGATGCTATTTTACCCCGCATAGGCACTTCGGTGACGGAGCAAGGCGCGGCTGTCATTCGGCATTTTGCCATGGCGGGGGTCTACTCGCCCTTCGAAGCAGAGTCCCTGCTCGCTACACGCAACAAATTCAGCGCATTGCAAATACTCCATTCCCACGGCATCCCCATACCGCGCACTCTAATGAGTTACCCCATGGCCTCCGTCGACCGCTTCTGGCAGGAATTACAAGGTCGTAAAATCGTCATCAAACCACTGGTGGGCACACAAGGCGAAGGCGTCATACTCATTAATAATCTTGCTGATCTCATACGCATTGGAAATCTCTTCCAGCGCTTTGGACGTAGGTACCTACTGCAAGAATACATAGAAGAGGCGCACGGTCAAGATATACGCGCCTTTGTCGTAGGCGATGAGGTAGTTGCAGCAGTGCGTCGTACCGCCGCATGGGGAGATTTTCGCTCCAACTTCCATCGAGGCTCTACCCTTGAGCCGATCGAGCTGACCGACCAAGAATACGTCTTGGCCGTTCGCGCAGCAGCCACCTTAAAAATCCCCATCGCAGGAGTGGATATCATACGATCCCATCGCGGCCCACTCATCTTAGAAGTCAACGCCTCTCCGGGCTTAGAAGGGATCGAACGCGCTACGCAGATTCCCATCGCTGAAAAGATCATACTCTATCTTCAACAAAAGGCCGATACATCGATTGACTTTTAATGCCTTATCACCTAATACTCCATCATATCTAAGGCGTTTTCGACCTCGCGCATTCACTCCGACCTCTCATTCCCAACGAAAGCAAGCTGCAGCATTTCATTGATGAGCTCTTCGTCATAATTTGCATCTTTGCAGGATACAT
Source organism: Saprospiraceae bacterium (assembly GCA_015490715.1). Classification (GTDB taxonomy): domain Bacteria; phylum Bacteroidota; class Bacteroidia; order Chitinophagales; family Saprospiraceae; genus S141-43. Next base: position 31,593 of record WFXH01000098.1, read on the forward strand.
CCGGCAAGTATGTATTACATCTTTACCCTCAATCGCTATTTATGGCGCTATCGATGGCGCTTAATTTTGGGTATTCTCTTCGTCGTCCTGGCCAACTACTTTCGCATTTTACAACCTCAGGAGATTCGTCGGGCGCTGAACGCCGTAGTGGATCTCCTCAAGGCATATGCCGACGCTGCGCCCGCAGATCAGACTGTGCTGTACGAAGATTTGACACATAAGCTCCTCTACTTTGCTGGGATGGTGTTGTTATGGGCCGTTTTGATGGGGCTTTTCACCTTTTTAATGCGTCAGACGCTCATAGTGATGTCTCGCCTTATCGAGGCCGACATGCGGAGGGAGCTCTTTGAACATTATCTCCTCATGGATGCCCCCTTCTTCACAAATTATCGCACGGGAGATCTCATGTCGCGTGTCAGTGAAGATATTGCCAAGGTACGCATGTATCTCGGCCCTGGTGTGATGTACCTCATCAACCTGCTCAGTCTCGCCTCGTGGGTCATCTTTAGCATGTTTTCGGTCAATGCCACCCTGGCCTTTCTCGCTCTTTCGCCCTTGCCGATATTATCCCTGGGTATCTACTACATCAGCTCGGAGATCCAACTGCGTAGCACACGCATTCAGCGGCAGCTTGCCACTTTGACCAGTCTGGCACAAGAGAGTTTTTCGGGTATACGCGTCATCAAAGTGTTTGCCCGTGAGCCAGCCTTCCGCGATCGATTTTATAAAGACTCGAAAACGTATTACGAGGTATCGATGGACATGACGCGACTCCGAGCCCTGTTTTTCCCCATGATCGTGCTATTGATCGGTATCAGCAATATTCTCACCATTTACTGGGGCGGTCGAATGCTCAGCGAGGGGACCATCACGGCAGGCAATTTAGCAGAATTCGTGATTTACATCAATATGCTGACGTGGCCTTTTACTTCGGTGGGATGGATCGCCTCCGTCATCCAAGAGGCAGCAGCTGCCCAAAAGCGCATTGTGGAGCTCCTCCGTCAAGAGCCACAGATTCAATCGGGTCCTGTCAGCGATCGCATCATCTTGGGAAATTACGAGTTTCGAGGAGTATCCTTTCGCTATCCCGATGCGCCAGAAGGAGTATATGCCCTCAGTGATATCCATCTGCGCATTCGTCAAGGCACGCTCTGTGCTATCGTAGGTAAGACGGGTAGTGGAAAGAGCACCTTGGCAGAGCTGATGGTACGCATCATGGACCCCACAAGGGGCACCATTTATCTTGAAAATCTCCCCTTACCCAAGTATGACCTCTCCTCGTTGCGACGACAAGTGGTCTACGTACCGCAGGACGTCTTTTTGTTTTCCGACACAATAGCCTACAACATTGGTATTGGACAAACCGACCTATCTTTGGATGAAATCGTACATGCTGCAAAGCTGGCGCAATTGCACGACGATGTCGTCAAGTTTCCCCAGGGGTATCAAACCATCATTGGCGAACGTGGAGTAACACTGTCGGGAGGACAGCGCCAACGCCTTGCCATCGCCAGAGCCATCATTCGCAAACCCAGGGTGTTGATCCTCGACGACGTCTTATCGGCCATCGACAATCACACAGCGCAACAAATTCTGCAAAATATCCTCCACCACAGCAAGGAGCAGAGTATCACACTCATACTCATCACGCACAATCTCCTGCAAGTACAGCACTTTGATCACCTCATCGTCATGAGTCGCGGTAGAATCACTGCACAGGGCACGTTTGAAGAGCTGATGGCCGACAAGGAGGGATACTTTTACAGGGCCTATTGCCAACAACAGCTCGGTTCTACTCATCCAGGTGTTGAAGGATGAGCTCACTGAGATCGTAGAGCTTGACCTGTGTATCGGCATCTGCCGTGTTTAGCCCATCGGAGAGCATAATCTTACAATAGGGACAATTGAGGGCCACAATTTTTGCCCCTGTAGCTATGATCTCCTCCGTGCGTTGGCGACTGACGCGCTTGGTCCCGGTCTCTTCCTCTTTAAACATCTGCGCTCCCCCTGCTCCACAGCACAATCCCCTTTCGCGTGAGCGCTCCATTTCGGTAAGCTCTTCGTACAAAGCACGAACGACTTCGCGAGGGGCCTCGTACTCGCCATTTCCGCGCCCCAGATAACACGAATCGTGATAGGTGATGCGTTCCTTGCTCTTTGCACCAATGGACAACCTACCCTGTCGGATGAGTTCGCTTAATAAGGTGCTGTAGTGCACGACCTCATAGGTACCTCCGAGATCGGGATATTCATTCTTCAACACATTGTAGCAATGGGGGCACACGCAGAGAATGCGTTCTACACCATAGGAGTTGAGCAGTTCGATATTTTGGAGTGCTAGCATCTGAAAGACAAACTCATTGCCCGCTCTTCGCGCCGGGTCTCCCGTACATTGTTCCTCATCTCCAAGAATCCCAAAAGTGACACCTGCAATGTTCAACAATTTCACTAACGAGCGGATCATCTTCTGGGCCGACAGGTCATAGGCACAAGCACAGCCCACCCAGAGCAAATACTCGGGTTTTTCACCCCTATCGACGAGATCTTTCCAGAGAGGCACTTCCATATCGACATACAGTTAAATCCTGCCAAAGATAAGTCAATTTCTTTATGTAACTTTATTGTTTGGTTTTGACCAGGACTCCAGAGTCATGTCGTATACCGAAACCATACCGCTCTGGATTATCCAGGCATCCAGACAATGCCTTTCCGAAGGGGCGCAAATCCGTATTGATTCTGACGGTAAGACGATCCGCTATATCTTTGGCCCTTATGAAGTCGTACAAGTAATCCGCGCATCGGTCATCACCTGGCATTGCCCCTGTCCGACCAACGGTCGTTATGCCTGTCACCACATACTCGCTGCTCAACAACTCTACGGTCGCCGCATGCGTGCCCCGGTAGACCGTAGAAGGCATCCCTCACCCTCTTTGACGCAAATAGCTTCCGATTGCTTTTCGACTCTAAGCCGAGATGAAATTCTTCGCATTGCGCGGGATTACGTCCAGAAGGATGCGGATTTTGCACTCCACATACTCCTTTGCGCCTTGGATCAATTGGTGGAAAAGACCTCCTCTGCTCTTCCAGCACAGATCTTCGATGCGATATTACTGCCCTGCTATCGCGGAGCACAGCCATCCCAAAAGCTACTCCATCGCTTTGAGAGAGCAGCCAAGCGATACATAGAACTCGCTCAACGGGCCGTCGACCAGTCGAATTTCGTCCAAGCAGCAGAATTGGTACTCAGTCTCTTCGGCCCGCTCCACTATCTCCTCTCCAAACGAAGGTCCGATAATGTCCAACTCATCAGACAGCTGGATGCCCTTTACCACGTGTTTGAAGATCTCGCTCTCCGCGTAGAGGCAAGGCCGCTTATAAATGCTATGACTCAGCGCATAGCGGTGCTCCTGGCTAAGAGCTACTATCGCTTTAATCGCTTTCCAGATCCCCTGCTGGTCTTTGCCCTCAACCACGTCGACCCCATACAGCTCATCGATCTGTATGAAAAAATCGAACATTCTGCCCGATGCACAGCCGATTTATCAAAGGAAAAAGCCGACCCATATCTATTAAGCGTCTTAAACCTACAGCTCATCGCCCAACGCATTGGCAAACCCTTAGAAGAGGTGTTCCGCACATTTTATACGGATAAAAAACACCTCTTATGGGCGATGGATTGGCTTAAAGAGGAACAGCACAATCTCATGAAGATATCCATGAGCTATTGGGGAGCAATGCATTTTCGGTCTATTGCGTTGGCGGAAGTGTACCTTCAAGAATTGTATAAAATCGAACGCCTAAGTACAAGACACATACAAGAGCTAATCCAACTCATGATCCACCTTCAGTCCACCTCTCTCCTCGGTCATCCGCTCTTTCGCGATAGGAAAGATATCCTGAAGGAGCTCGAACGCGCAGTACAGTCCCAATCAAACACCTCTACTTCCTTTTTCCACCTCGTCCGCCAGCGAGTGCGACAGCTAAAGGGAAGCTCCGTCGACAATGGCAAAGAACAACGGTAATATCTCCTTCGCTACGACTGGATTGCAAACGACCGACATGGCCCTCCCATTAGCAATATTCCGCAATACCTCGCGTTGGAGTAAAAAGCTTTTGTAACAGTCTATAATCTTTGAACAAAACTCCTACACGATGAAGGGACTATTGACGACTTTTCTCTTGTACACATTTGTATTTTTTCTCATGGGATGTAGCACCTTCAAGCAGGCCACCGACAAAACTGCGGGCAATCAAGACAAGGTCTTGCAAGCTGAAAGTATCCAACCCCCACTATCCCCTGAATACCTTCGGCCACCGGGCGAAGAATTAGAGCCCGGGCCCATTCCTACAGATCCGGAGGTCAAGATCGGCACTCTATCCAATGGAATGCGCTACTACATCAAGCACAATCCCACGCCAAAGGGATACACTGAATTGCGATTGGTAGTAGCGGCTGGATCGGTCCACGAAACCGATGGACAAAAGGGTCTGGCGCATTTTGTGGAGCATATGGCTTTTAATGGGACCAAGAGTTTCAGCAAAAACGCCTTGGTGGATTATCTCGAAAAGATGGGCACGCGTTTTGGCCCCGATCTCAATGCGTTCACATCTTTTGAAGTGACGGCCTATAAGCTCCAGGTCCCCTCCAAGGATGAAGCGCGTCTGGACACGGGATTGCTTATCCTAAAGGAGTGGGCTGCAGATGTCACCTTCGAAGGGGAGGAAATCGACAAAGAGCGCGGAGTGATCCTCGCCGAATGGCGCACCCGCAAAGGACCAATGGAACGCCTCTTTCACGAGATTTTCACCAAAATCTACAAGGGATCGCGATATGCAGAGCGCCTCCCCATCGGTGATACTGCCATTATCAAACATGCCCCCTACGATACCCTTCGAGCATACTACCGCAAATGGTATCGCCCCGACAATCAAGCCATTATCGTCGTGGGCGACATCAACCCCGACAGCGTAGAGCAAAAGATTCGTACCCTGTTTAGTCGCATTCCGGCTCCAAAAGATGCACTTCATAAGCCTCAATACACGCTCAGTACCCTCAAGGGCACGCGCATACTCACCTTTAAAGACCCCGAAATGCCCTATATGGGCTTGCAGTTGTTTTACCAACATCCACACCACAAGCTTCGAGACCGCAGTGATTACGAGGCCCACATCAAGCGCGAGCTGATGATTCAGATGCTCAACGCGCGTCTGAGAGAATACATCAACAGCGCGGATCCCCCCTTTATCATGGCTTCGGCCAACTATGGATACGAATTTGGAGGTAAAGATGAATTGTCTGTCTTTGCACTTGTGCCCGAAGGGGCAATGGAAAAGGCCGTAAAGACCCTCTTCGAAGAGATGAAACGCATTCGAGAACAGGGCTTTGTAGCCTCCGAACTGGAAAGAGCTAAAAAGGAAATGCTCCAGCAAGCCCGCCAGGCTGTCAAAGAAAAGGGTAAAACGCATTCGCGCAAACTCGCCAGTAAATTTATCTCCCACTTCCTCATCGGCAATCCTATACCCAGTCCGGAACAACATCTCGCCATGGTAGAGGGCGTTATCCACAAGATTGCTCTCGATGAGATCAATACCATTGCTCGAGCCCTCATCGTACCCAACCGACGAGCTACTGTCCTCTTTGGTCCCGAAAGCGCTTCAGCCAATATTCCGGATGAAAAGCAAGTGTTCAATTGGATCGTACAGGCCGAAACGGCCCCTATCGACGCCTACGTCGACCAGTCGACCGCCAAATCCTTCTTTAATATCCCACTTTCTCCCAAGCCTATCCAAAGTATTCAACACGACGAAACACTCGGCCTCGATATCGTCCAGCTCCCCAACGGCGTCAAAGTGTTGCTGAAAAAGACCGATTTCAAAAACGATGAGGTGCTTGTCTACGCCTTTAGCCCCGGTGGTCATGGACAATACAACTATGAAAAATACCTGCAAGCGCGATACGCCGATGATGTAATCAATGCATCGGGCGTGGGTGATTTCTCAAAAAATGATCTCCAAAAATACCTTGCAGGAAAAGACGTGAGCCTGCGCAGCTTTATCACTACCGAAGAAGAAGGGCTACGAGGTCATGCATCACCAAAAGACCTCGAACTACTCTTCCAATGGATCTACCAGCTCTTTACCGCTCCACGAAAAGACACCGCCGCCCTAAAAGGCTTCATCAAAAAGCAAAAGGGCTTTTTAGCCAACTTGACCAAACATCCCAATGTCTACTTCAACGATCGCACGCAAAGACTACTGTATCAAAACCATCCTCGCCGTAGAATGCCTACCCCCGAAGAACTCGACAAACTCCAAATCGACACCCTTATGGAGGCATACCGCGATCGCTTTGGCGACGCATCCGACTTCACCTTCGTCTTTGTCGGCAATTTTGACCGCGACACCATCCTACAGTACATACAAAAGTACCTCGCCAACTTGCCATCTACTTCGCGCAAAGAAGCCTTTGGTGACGACGGCGCTCGATTACTTCCCAAGGATACCACGGCCACGTGGAAAGAGGGCACGGATCCCAAGGCCCTCGTCCAACTCACCTGGCACGAATCTTTTGATGACAGCGAATCCGAACGTGTGAAATTTTACGCCGCCATCAAGGCGCTCAACATCCATCTGCGCCAGATCATGCGTGAAGAGATGGGCGATGTGTATTTCGTCGTCGTGCACGGGCGCATCCATAAATTGCCCACACCACACTACAGGGTAATGGTCTATTTCAATGCCTTCCCCAATCGCGTCGACACCTTAATACAAGTCGTGCATCGAGAAATCCAAAAGCTCACCAAAGACGGCATACCCCCCGATCTGTTACAAAAAGTCAAAGCACTCACCCTTGAGGAGCGCAAGAAATCCCTCGAAGAAAACGACTTCTGGCTGAACAGTTTGGCCTCTTTATTGAAAGACCAGCGAGACCTCAAAGAGATCACGCTCGAGCGCCTCCAATACCATCTCGAGGCGCTCACAGAGCGCGACATCCAGGACGCCATCAAAAAGTATATCCTCAACGGTCACCACATCACCGCAATACAGTATCCCGAAACTGCTTCGAAAGAATAAACCACCACTCTCCAGCTGGGAATTGATTCGCAAAAAAATGCGGCGAGGGGATGCATGAGCACCCCCTTGTGTATTCTCCAAGATAAATTTAGCAGAGTTATTTCACGGGCACTTTTTTGGGAATTTCCGCGACGATAACCCCGCGGAAGTCTCCGAGCTCGAAGTTTACAGCTCGGTCTTGTGGATACTTTTCTTTCAGAACTTGTCGGACGGCTGGATGAATGTTGTCGACAGGACCGTGACATTTTAGACACAACGACATGATATACAATGGCTTGTACACTCTGTATTCCGCAAGATTGGGATCGTCGTAAAAATACAGATCATGCGTTTGAGAGCGCTGAAGCTCTTGCATGACTTGGATATCGATGTCGTCGGGGGTATTTTTCGGGTTGCGGACGCGCAGTGCAGTGCGGCGCACGCGGATGGTATCGCCAAGCGAAGCATTAATGCTATCGGTTAAGGGGAGCGCGTGGATGTTGCAGTATTGAATGGCTCCCACACCGGTAGTGTCATTGGCCAGAGCCTGACTTACTTCCTGCAGCAGAGTGGACCCCAGCGCCATGATGGCTTTTTTCCCCATGTCCTTAGCTTGTTCCGGAGGGATGGTCTTGTACTTGTCGTTACTGCAGGCAAAAAGCATTCCTACGGCCAACCAGAGGATCATGCCCTGTCGTGTTTTCATATGCATCGCGATTTTATTGTGTAGTTTGGTTTGACTGTGCTTTTCCAGCCAGGTCGAGGATGAAGGCATATTCCCGAGCGATATCTCTGTATTGTTTGAAGCGCCCAGAAGCGCCGCTATGTCCCGTCGACATGTCGCAGTAGAAGAGCAGTGGATTGTTGTCGGTCTTGTACTTGCGGAGCTTGGCTACCCATTTGGCGGGTTCCCAGTATTGGACTTGCGAGTCGTGGTATCCCGTCGTGACAAAGAGCGCCGGATAGGCTTGCTGTTGGACATTGTCGTAGGGCGAATAGCTCAAGATGTAGAAGTAGTATTCGCGCTCATTGGGGTTGCCCCACTCGTCGTACTCGCCTGTAGTAAGGGGAATGCTCTCGTCGAGCATGGTAGTCAACACATCGACGAAGGGCACGGCAGCGACCACGCCTTTCCACAAGTCGGGACGCATGTTGATCACCGCTCCCATCAAAAGTCCACCTGCGCTACCCCCCATGGCAAAGAGTCGATCCGCACTCGTATAGCGGTGCTTGACTAAGTACTCCGCACAGTCGATAAAATCGGTAAAAGTGTTTTTCTTTTTCAACAACTTGCCGTTTTCGTACCACTGTCTGCCCAGCTCCTGGCCACCGCGTACGTGTGCAATGGCATAGGCAAATCCCCTTTCGAGGAGCGACAGTCGAGCAATCGAAAAATGCGGATCGATGCTGATACCATACGATCCATATCCGTACAGCAAAAGCGGGGATGATCCGTCCCGCTTCCATCCCTTGGGATAGACCAAAGACACGGGTACGCGTACCCCGTCGCGGGCTTCTACCCAGATGCGCTCGGAAGTGTAGTGGGCGGGATCATATCCCCCCACCACTTTGCGGCGTTTGAGCAGTTTGAGCTGACGCTTGCGCATGTCGTAATCGTAAATTGTATTGGGCGTCGTCAACGAAGTAAAGCCAATGCGCACGACATCGGTATCGTAGAGCGTATTGACATCGAGCCATGCCGTATGGACTTCTTCCCCAAAGTCAACGTAATGGCCCTGCGTAGTGTCGCTCTTGGGCAGGACTTGTATGCGCTTGACCGCCTCGACACGCTTGACCAGTACGATAAAATCGCGAAAGGGCTCGACATTTTCGATGAGCTGCTGAGGATGATGGGGTACGATTTCATACCAATGCTCCTTCGTCGTAGCATCCTCTGCGGTAGCCATCAGCCGGAAGTTTTCCGCTTGCCAATTCGTCAAGATGAGCCATCGATCCCCGTCGTGAAAGATTTCATACTCGAGCCCTCGTTCCCTCGGATGAAATATGCGGAAAGATGCCTCGGGCTGGTCAGCGGGTATAAAACGGTACTCGTCGCTCAGCGTGGCCGACGAGCCGATGACGATGTACTTCTCCGTCTTGGTCTTATACACATAGGTGTAAAATGTCTCATCTTCTTCGATGAAGACTTCAACGTCTTCGGACTGTGGAGTACCAAGGCGATGGCGCATGACGCGATACGGGCGGAGAGTGACTTCGTCTTTGACGACGTAAAACACCGTGCGGTTGTCGGCAGCCCAGACGACATTGCCCGAGGTGTTTTCGAGTACATCGTCTAAAAATTTGCCCGTCGATAAATCTTTAAAGCGTATTCGGTAAATCCTTCGTCCCAGGGTGTCTTCCGAAAAGGCGAGCAATTGATTGTCGGGGCTCACTGCATAGCTCCCTAATTGGTAATAGTCGTGCCCCTCGGCCAGGGCGTTGACATCGAGCAATAATTCCTTCGGTGCCTCGACATCGCCCTTCATGCGATAGTATTGCGGAAACTCCTGCCCCTCATCGTAATGGTGTTGGTAGAAATATCCGCGCTTGAAGTACGGCACCGAGCTATCTCTCTGGGGGATGCGCGCCGTCATCTCCTGAAAGAGCGCATCTTCAAAGGGCTTCAGATGCTCTGTCACTTGATCGTAGTAACGATTTTCTGCTTCGAGGTAATCCAGCACTTCGGGGGCATCTCGCTGGTTGAGCCAGTAGTACGGATCTACTCTTCTATGCCCATGGGCGATGAGTTCCTTTGGAATCTCTCTGGCCTTAGGTGGTTCAATCTCTTGAACTCTTTTATACATCGGCGATTTTCGCATGTTGACGTCGCGATTTGTCTCCGAGCTACACTGTACAAGGGTTAATGTAGAAAGTCCGACACAAAAGATCCATAAAAAGCGGCAAATATACACTACTCCGTGCATAGGTCTATCCTGTTCGGCGATTTGTCCTTTTGATGTGGCCATTACGCCATAGATACAAAATTAGGAGCTTTTTTATGAACCAAACGTGCGATCCTTCACAATCGGAAAGAGGAAAGGATTCAAATTCCGATAGTATCTTGCAAGCCTTAAGTTAGGCCATCGATGCATTTGCGGACATCATATCGGCAGATCTTTCGGATTTCTGCGCCGATCATGTTTGGGAGTGCTGCCCAAAACATCATCGCTCTGTCCGACAGCGTATTTCTCTATCATCTGAGCGAAATAGATTTTGCTGCGATTGGTTTTATCAGCGTGTTTTACCTCATCATAGCAGCGGTGGGCTTTGGATTTTCGAAGGGCGGGCAAATCCTGATCGCGCGTCAATATGGGGCGCGCAACTACAAAGAGATCGGAAGGAGTTTTTATACTTTGATGTGGTTTGAGATGGGCATCGCTACCATGATGTTTTTGCTCATGCAATATGTCGTGCCCCAAGTCTTCGAGTGGTTTGTCGAGTCAAGGGCCATCTACCAGAAGAGTATGGAATACCTCTATCCCCGCTCCATAGGGGTATTCTTCAGCTACGCGGGCCTGGTCTTTTTCGCGCTCTACATGGGCATGGCGCGCACCAGAATCATCATGTGGAGCACGATCATTCTCGCCACGGTCAACATCATACTCAACTACGGCTTGATTTTCGGCAAGTGGGGATTGCCCTTTATGGGCATTGCGGGCGCGGGCTGGGCCAGTACCATTGCAGAAGCCATCACGCTGTGTTTCTTCATCGGATATGTCGTAGCCGACCGTAAGGTACGCATCGTTCAGCTCTATCCCTTTGAACCATTAAAATGGTGGAGGCTCGAGAAAATCTGGAGCATGTCTTCACCACTCGTGGGGCAGGCATTGTTGGGTATGGGGAGCTGGTTTTTGTTTTTCACCTTTGTTGAAAAGCTGGGCGAGCGAGCCTTAGCGATTAGCAATCTCATCCGCATTGTCTACCTCATCCTCTCGATACCTGCATGGGGGTACTCTGCCACCATTAACACCCTAGTCAGCAATTTTATTGGAGCCCAAAAACGGCTCGCCGTTTGGCCCATCATAAAGAAGACTGCACAGCTTTCGGTATTTAACACCACCGTATTGGCTCTACCAGTATGTCTACTGCCCGAATATCTACTGTATCCCTTTTTCGGTAGCGAGCAGGTGACCCTTTTGCAAGAAGCCAAACCGCTGTTTTACTTGCTCCTTCCCATATTGGGGACATTTTCGTACGGGCTCATCGTCTTCAACGGCTTGCTCGGTACGGGAAAGACTTTTCACGCCTTACGCCTACAGGCTTATACTGTAGTCATCTACGTGCTCTATCTTTGGGCAGTGGTGGCCTATGCGCATAGCGGTCTGATTTGGGCCTGGTGTAGTGAAATCGTGTATTGGCTGCTCATCATTGTCTTAAGTAGGCATTCGCTCATACACAATAAATGGCGATGAAAGACGATATCCAGCGACTGCAAATAGGCATTCTCGGTGGAGGTCAACTCGGCAAGATGTTGTTGATGCCCGCACATCAATGGTCGCTGTCCGTATCGGTGCTCGACCCTTCGCCCGACTGCCCTGCAGCCAAGATGGCTTCGCAGTTTGTCGAAGGCGACTTTGACGATTACCACGATGTGTACTTCTTTGGTAAGGGATTGGACTTGCTGACGATCGAAATCGAAGCCGTCGATGTTGAAGCACTGGTGGATCTGCAATCACGTGGGGTGATCGTGCACCCCGCTCCATCGATCATCGCTCTTGTGCAAGATAAATATCGCCAAAGACAGCTCTTGTACGAGCGAGGCTTTCCTGTACCGCGCTTCGCACTAATGGAGATAGGCGCCTCATCGCTGCACCATTTCATACAGCATAAAAATCTATCCCTGCCATGTATCGCGAAGTATCCCCGTGGAGGTTACGACGGCAGAGGAGTGTTTGTGCTCTCCCAACCCGATCAAATACAGGACCTTCCCCTTCTGTTGGAGGAGAAGATCGACATCCATATGGAAATATCTGTGCTGGTAGGGCGTAATCCTTCAGGTCAGATAGCGGTGTACGATCCCGTAGAGATGGTGTTCGATGCCGACAGTCATATGCTGGATTATCTCATTGCCCCTGCGCGCATTAGCGGGGTGCTTCGCCAGCAGCTCATAGAGTGCGCCACGGAGATTGCGCACTCCATAGGGTTGGAAGGTCTAATGGCGATCGAGTTTTTTGTAGACAAAAGAGGAGTGATCTATGTCAACGAGCTGGCTCCTCGACCGCACAACAGTGGGCATCACACTATAGAAGGAGCCGTCTGCAGCCAATTCGAACAGCACTGGCGCATGGTATTGGACCTACCACCCGGGAGTACAGCCCTTCGCAGTCCTTATGTGGCGACCCTCAACATCGTCGGTCCTGCGGATTTCGAGGGGGCGCCACATTATCGAGGTTGGAAGGAGCTCCTGGCACAACCAGACATCCACGTCCACATCTACGGCAAACAACAATCCAGACCCAACCGCAAAATGGCACACATTACCATGTTGGGTGCATCCCGACAGGAAGTCGAGAAAAAGATCACCTACATACGAGCACAATTTCACATCGAAAAAGCACACATCAAATGATGGAAAAAGAAAAGCCTTTGGTAGGAATCATCATGGGTTCCGATTCGGATTATCCCGTCATGAAAGAGGCCGCCGAGGTACTTGCGCAGTGGAATATTCCGTATGAAATCGATGTCGTGTCGGCCCATCGCACCCCCGAGCGCATGATGGAATACGCGCGCACAGCTGTCCAGCGCGGTCTACGGGTGATTATTGCAGGAGCAGGGGGGGCTGCACACTTGCCGGGCATGGTTGCCGCAATCACTCCCCTGCCCGTCATCGGTGTACCTATTCGGTCTCGCAATTCGCTCGACGGCTGGGACTCCATCCTCTCCATTTTGCAAATGCCCAATGGTGTGCCCGTCGCAACAGTGGCACTCAATGCCTCCAAAAACGCCGGCATTCTCGCTGCCCAGATTCTCTTTTGCTCCAATGCCGAACACATTCAGCGCATTCAGGAATACAAAAACCATCTGCGCCGATCCGTCATTGAAAAATCCCGACGGATCCGCCGGGAGCGTACGTGATTTTTTTATAAATTGCATCACGAAACAGATGATTCACAGACGAACAAACCAAAAACTTCTCTCTATGAAAGCGATACGTCTACTGCTCATGTCTTTTGCAACTATCCTCTGTAGTTCAAACGCCCTTCAAGGACAGTTTTACACCTATTTCGAAGATTTTGAATCGTACAAGGCGGGCGATAAAGTTTCAGAGGTGTCTAATGTCATACGCACATGGAACAATGATCCCAAAGCGGATGCCTACATCAGTGATGAGCAAGCCCATAGTGGCAGTCTGTCGCTTAAATTGGAGTCTACTGCACAAGAAGGTGGCCCGAGCGACATCATCGTCCCCCTGCTCAAAGGGGCTCGTATCTATCAAGGGAGAGTGGAAGTGCGCTTTTGGATGTACATACCAAAGGGTAAAGCCGCGTATTACAACTTTCAAGGCCTACCCAACGACGGGGAGAAGTTTCCACTTGAGGCCTATTACCGAGAAGATAGTACCGTGGTGGTGTTTAATGACCAGGGAAGAGCAGTCATAGTGGATACTTCGTTTGATCTTTATGATCAGTGGTTTGAGGTCTTCTGGTCCATCGACTTAGATGGCAATTTCTGGAGGCTTCACCACAATGGTACCGAGTTGGGTTTCTTCGGAACCGAATTTGTTGGTGTAGCCAGCATGGACCTCTATCCCGTTGATCAGATTGCTCCTTACCATTCACTGTTTTACATCGATGACATCGACGTCAAGGTGTTTCCCTTCAACCCGAAAAACCTCATGCTCGATGCCGCTGCCCTGCCCATCATCCTGGAAAACGATGTGGTATTGACCGGCATGGAGCAAAACCTATCGGTCCCGATACGCAACGTGGGAAGTTTTGTACTCTTCGAAATCAAAACGCGATGGTCGTGGAACAATTTCGACACCATCATCGTCTACGAGGATCTCTTCCTCAAGACCAAGGAGACCGATACCTTTCCAGGGCCGCGCTACGTAGCAGGTACAGAAGACGATATCATACGATTTGAAATCCTCGGTTTTAAAGGTGGTAAAGCCGATGAAGACAGCAGCAACAACGTACGCCTTCATCCCATCCAGGTAGCCCAACCAGCTCAGGATAAAGCGGTCTTCATCGAAGAAGCAACAGGTACATGGTGTGGATGGTGTCCACGCGGTGCAGTCTATATGGAGCGACTTCGGGAACTCTTCGGTGAGCGATTCGTAGGTGTCGCCGTACATGGAGGTCGCAAATGGGAGCCCATGCGCATCCCCGAGTATGATGCATTTATCAATGACTACATCGATGGCTACCCCTCTATGGTCGTCAATCGCAAGTCCTCCCTCGTCATCGATCCCCTGCAGAGCATATCGGCCTTTGCCCTCGAAGTCCAGGAAGAGCCAAAAGCCAAAATCGACGTCGAAGGCATCTTTAATGCCGATGACCGCTCCATGGTGGTCAACGTCGAAGCTGTGCTCAAAGAAAACCTACGCGGACCTTTCTACCTCGGCGCTATCCTCGTAGAAGACTCCGTCCGCGGAAACGATGAAAGATATAGCCAGGCAAACTACTACTCAGGTCGCAATGTCCAAATGGGAGGATATGAAAAACTCCCCGATCCCGTGCCTTACCAGATCATGGTCTACAACGACGTAGCGCGAAGTGTCTTCGGTAGCGTCGATGGCGTACGCGTCGGGGCTCGACGTATGCAAAAAGGCGACACCCTCCGTCATACTTTCACCTTAGAAGATATTCCCGAAGAGTGGGACGAAAAGCAGCTCTCCGCAGTCGGTTACCTCCGCATCAAAACCAGTCCGGTGGAAAACGCCATACGCAAACCCGTCAGAATCGTCACGTCTACCGCAAGACGCATCCCTAAGAAAAGATCTGTCCAACTCCTGCCCAACACCATCTCGGCAGGACAAACGGCCTATTTGCGGATACAGTCGGAGAGCTCCAACGAAGTGCAACTGCGCTTGACCGACATACATGGAAAGACCTTGCGCTATCGAAACTACGGTACCCTGCACGGTAGCTGGGAGCTTCCCATACCAGCCCCTCCTCGCAGTGGTGTGTACCTGATCGAAGTACGAGTGGGTTCCGAGCACTATACCAAAAAGCTCGTGGTCCAATAAGACTGTATTTCGGGCTTAAAAAGCCATTTGCTGTACGACATGAAGGGCTGCGACCTACCGCATTGCCTATACTGCAACCGCGTAGAAGTACGTATTGTTGAAAAGTCTAATTTTGCGCCTAAAGACGACGTATGATAGAATCGTTATCGGAGCGTGTTCGGGAGATGCAGCCTTCGGCCACCTTAGCTATGGCTGCCCGAGCCCGCGAAATGCAGGCACAAGGCATTTCGGTCATCAATCTCAGTCTGGGGGAGCCCGATTTTACTACACCACAGGTGATCTGCGACGCTGCTAAGCGCGCACTTGATGAAGGATATACCCACTATCCACCCGTGCCGGGCCTTCTCGAGTTGCGAGAGAGCATCTGTCGCAAGCTCCAACGCGACAACCAGCTCCATTACACACCTCAAAATATCGTCGTCTCCAACGGCGCTAAACAGAGCATTGCCAATGTTTTGCTCAGCATATTAAACCCCGACGACGAAATCATCGTCTTCGCACCGTACTGGGTGTCGTATTCTGAAATGGTTCGCTTGACTGGCGCAAGGATGATCCCGCTCCACTGCGAGGTATCTAACGGCTATCTTCCGAAGCCTCAGGCCTTGAAGGAACTCATCACACCAAAGACCAAAGCCGTATTGTACTCCTCGCCATGCAATCCCACGGGTGCCGCATTTTCCGAAGAGCTCGTCCGCGAGATTGCGGAAGTGTTGAGACCACACCCTCATATCGTGGTTATCTCCGATGAAATCTACGAGTACATTCGCTACGAGGGGCAGCACTTCAGCATTGCCCAGGTGGAGGGATTTCAAGAGCGAACGGCCTTGATCAACGGCTTTTCGAAGGGATTTGCCATGACGGGCTGGCGCCTCGGGTATATGGCAGGTCCCGAGTGGCTTGCTCGTGCCTGTACCAAGATTCAAAGCCAATTTACCTCGGGGGCCCACGCCTACGGTCAAAAGGCAGCAGCGATTGCCTACAAAGCCGCTCGAGAGGACGTACACACAATGGTGGATGCCTTCCGGCGTCGGCGCAGCTTGATCATGAAGCTCATCGAAGCCATTCCTCATTTAGAGTGCCCTACTCCGCAGGGGGCTTTTTACATCTTCCCCGATGTCAGCGCCTACTTTGGAAAAAGCAATGGCAAGAGGGTCATCCACACATCGGAAGACCTGGCCATGTATCTACTCGAAGAGGCTCATGTGGCTACGGTACCAGGCACACCCTTTGGTGCTCCTCGGTGTATTCGCATCTCGTATGCAGCCTCTGAAGAAGATATCACCACAGCCATGGAGCGAATGGACAAAGCCTTGCGCGCCCTACAGTAAACTAAAAATGAACTAATGCCGCCACACCATGATGGGGATGGTGGGCATCTCCACTGCCTCTTCCTCGCCGTCCAATTGGAAATAATACACCGCTGGTGCCAAATTCCCAAAGGATAATTTAAGCGAGCGTTGTCCTCGATACCAGAGGCCCCTTTGCACTACTTTGCCACTGCTATGCACAATACGCCAATAAAGGGTCTTCTGGGGAGTACGCTCCATATGGATGACCATTGTTTGTTCGGGCATGAAATAGTACTTCAACGACGTATTTGTCCATTGGGTTTTCACAAATGTACCCATGGTATCCCCTGCACATGCTTGAAGGCGTTGGCTCAGGGTCTTGCGTATTGCGGGCAGGCGGGCGTACAGGCTGTCGCCCGGACAAAGGGTACTACAGCCATCCCGATGCCCACTCAGCCCGAAGAGATTTAAACCCGATACGCGGTGATAGCGCTTCTCCTCAGGCTTGATTCTCCATTTATGGGCAGTCCAAGTAAGTAGCTGTTCTAAGGTCTGGACTGCATATCCCGATGGACCGATGGTCATATAATTGCCCATCATACAGATGCCGACAGTATTGGAGTTGGTACCGCAAAAATGCGCCCCTTTGATGCCGTCACCTCTTCCTTCGTAGAGCTGTCCCGTAGGGGCAATCAGCCAATTGTACCCAATGTCCGCCCATCCGCGAGTGACAACGTGAAAATGCCATATGTTTCGCACGACGGCATCCCAATCACTGGCAGTATTGGTCCCTGCTGAATGATGCACAATCATGTGGGTTGGCTCCGTGGGTATGGGATTGGGATTGGGCGGACACCCACCGGGGCACCACTGCGACCGGCGCTTGTACGGCGGCAAGCTGTCACAACGACGATCCCCTCCTCTACTCTCGGCTCGCCATGATTTCTCATCGCGCGACGGATAGGGAAAATACATGTACAACACCACCGAAACATCTTCCTCCGCCGTGTTGACAATCCAAATCGTATCCACATCTGCAGGTAAAAAATACAGAGGCGTATAGCGCACGATTTCATCCTCCGCATAATGGGGATCATACGATAGCACTATGTGCTGGCCATCGTATACCAACTCGAGCGCAGCAATATCGAAAAGTCGATCGCGCTCCACACCAATGGCACAAGACACAAAAGGGCGCTTCCCCTCCAAAATATTGGGTACCTCAATGCGCAAGGTATCGGTACCTGGAAGCCTCATATTTTTCAGAACACCGTGATGCCAACTATGAAATTGTTGACACGGTGAAGCAGATGCCAGGAGCATTATCCCGACCAATAGTACAAACCTATCGAGAATACTATAGCCCATTTAGGTAGCTTATTCCGAAGTAGTAGGCCTTTGCGGTAGTCCGCGTTTGCGGTAATGCTTAATTTGATACCCCTGGAAGCCGTACCTTCCCGTACTGACTAAAATAGTCATCTCTCCATTGGTCAATACCTCCCATTCTGTAATGCCTCGGTCGCCCAACAACGGGTACAGTCGCAGGATTCCATCGTCTAAATCGTAGCGGTAATATCCAAATTCAAGCGTATCGCGGTATTGCCCAAAGGTATATGTGTAATCGTCTTCCAAATCGAGCCAGTAGCCCTCCCAAACGTTATACCGAACGACGGTATCGGGCAACAAGACGTAATCCACATGCCATACATCGGTCGTCATCGATGCCCAGGGTTTTTTGTTGATTTTCGCTCCAGCCATGCGGGCAGAATCGCGCAATGTCTCGATTTCGGCGAGATGATAGACCTGCTGCTCTCGATCGTTCGTGCTTCGAAACTTCTCTCTATCTTTACAAGACAGCATCGGCAATATGCACAAGGACAAGAACAAACCCAGGGTCCGTATCATAGACTCCGATTTTATCGTTTGTGAAGTTCGCAAATTTATAAAAAAACACCGTCTTATAGACGAAGGAGCAAGAGTATTGGTGGCCTGTAGCGGGGGCCCCGATTCGGTAGCATTGGCCGATATCTTACGTATGCTTGGATATAGTATAGGACTTGCGCATATGAATTACGGTATGCGCGGTGCGGATGCCGAAGCCGATGCCCAGCTCGTCGAGCAGCTCGCCCACCAATGGGACGTGCCTTTTTACTCCATCTCTGCACAAATGTTAGGCTTTGATCCACACGACCAGCGTAATTTTCAGGAGAGAGCTCGCGATATTCGCTATCGATGGCTACAGCAAGTGCGTCAAACAGAACAATACGATAAAATTGCCACGGCCCACCAGCTCGATGATCAAGTCGAAACCCTTCTCATGCGCTTGTTTCGAGGTTCGTCGTTGAAAGGGCTCGTAGGCATCCCCCCATCCCGTCAGGACATCATCCGCCCACTCCTCTCCATACCTCGAGCAATGATTGTCGAGTACTTGCGACAGAAAAATCTCCCCTATCGCATCGACCACACCAATCTCACCGAAGACTATCTTCGAAACCGCATCCGACATCGCATTCTCCCCACTATCCAAGCGGTATTTCCCGCCTGGGCCACCGCATTCAACCATACTACCTCGCACCTCTCGCGTCAATATGTCCTCTATCGCGCGCTCTGGGAAGAGCGAGTGTATAAAATCGTACGCCCTTATCTTCAGGGCTATTACATCGCTCGCACAGCACTCGAAAAAAGCCTTGAAGGGCATGCTCAAGAGCTATGGGAAGAAATACTCCATTGGCTGGGCTTTTCGGCACACCAGATCGAAGAAATAGGGCTTTTCGACGATCATTACACCGGCCAAAAATTTCATAACAGCAAATGGACACTCTACGTCGAACGCAACGGCTGGGTCTTTTTGCCGAACGATTTCAGTTCTCAATGGTCCAAACAGATCATCCACGGTCCTGGCGTTTACCAAACGAGATGGGGCACTGTCGAAGTACACGTATTGAAGAGCGATGAAAAAATCCCTCAATCGTCATCCACCATTGTCGTCTCTCCCGACGACATGGCCCTACCTTTGGTCCTGCGGCCGCGCCAAAAGGGAGATGTCTTCTACCCTGTAGGTTGGTCGAGTGGCGTTCGACTGAAAAAATTGCTCACCAATGCGCGCTATCCTACGCATCAAAAATCAACTGCCCCCGTACTTACCGATGCCGAAGGAAATATTCTGTGGATCCCTGGTGTCCGTGTATCCAGTCGATTGAAAAATCCGTCCACTCCCCATCGATGGTTATTAAAATGGCTCCCCTATTTTCAAGAATAATGCACAAAAGCCGTATCTTTGTTTGGGGACGAAAATAGCCAATCTACATGAAGAGTTTTTTACTGCTCTTATCGCGCATCTTTCTCGCTTCGGTTTTTATCTATGAGGCCTATGATTCTATCGTGCGCTTTGAGGAGACCAAACAGACCATGGCCGCCTACGGCATTACCTGGCAACCCAACACTTTGCTGGTATTGACGATTAGTGGTTTAATTGTGGGTAGCATTTTTCTCATCATTGGTTACAGGGTAGCTCTGGCGAGTACGATTTTAATCGCCTACTTGCTACCCGTCACGCTCATCGTCTACTCTTTTTGGAACGATCCCATGCCTCAGCGGCAAGTCCACTTGCTGTACTTCATCAAAAACATTGCCATCGTAGGAGGGTTAATATCCATTGGAGTGCATGGACCAGGTAGATGGAGCATACGAAGGGTACTCGATGTCCAGCGCGCTCCCTTGTGGTAAAATCCCGTTGGTGCGTGGGTACGGTACGCTGTGTAATGGAATGGCCATCCCTTCGCCCAGCTGACTGGGGGAAGGTCGTCGAATCGGTAATGAGGTATTTCCCCGAATACAACAACATTTTACTCTTCGGCCAGCTCGGAACGGGGAAAACAACCTTTACGCGACATTTAGCGCGTGCACTTGGAATCTCCACACCCATCACGAGTCCGACCTTTACCATCATAAACACTTATCCCTTAGCACCGGCATCATTCTTTCGACAACTGGTCCATGCAGACCTCTATCGCATCGAAGAGGAGGACGAACTCGTCGAATTGGGCCTTACGGATATGGTGCGCGATCCGAAGCAATTGACCCTTGTCGAATGGCCAGAGCTCCTTCTCCCTTATATCGACACGAGCTTGATATTGTCGATAGCGTATGGAGTGGACACTTCTCATCGCATGGTCGAATTCAAGATTGCGAATCTTTGAGAAATTGGATATCTTTGGTGGTTATTTTTCAAAAAATCCGCATTAAATGGATGAAATCATTCATAAAAAGGTAGAGGTGCACATGGGCAGTTTTGCCTATGAGCCCAAACCTGAGACACTTGCTCTACAGCCCAAGGAGCGTAAGCTCACCATCGGCATCCCCAAAGAAACGCGATTGCACGAAAACCGCATCGCTCTGGTGCCCAATTCTATTCGCGTACTGACCAATGTGGGACATAAAGTCGTCGTAGAGAGCGGTGCTGGTGAGCGGTCGAACTATGCCGATATCGAATTTAGCGAAGCAGGAGCACAAGTAGTCCACGACCGCAAAGAGGTGCTCAAGTCGGATATCATCCTCAAGGTAGAACCCCCCAGTGTGGAGGAAATCGATCTGTTCAACCCCGGACAAATCCTCATATCACCACTTCAATTGCCGATCATCTCGCGCAAATACCTCCTAAAGCTCAAAGAGAAGCGCGTCACGGCCATCGCTATGGAATACATTAAGTCGCACGATGGCACCTTTCCCATTGTCCAAATCCTCGGAGAGCTCGCTGGCATGAATGCCGTCATTACTGCCTCAGAATTGCTTGCTAAAACCAACGAAGGGCGAGGGGTCTTGCTCGGGGGTATTACAGGCGTACCTCCCGCCAAAGTGGTCATCCTCGGAGCCGGCATCGTAGCCGAATCCGCTATACGCGCTGCCCTCGGCCTCGGTGCCTCCATCCGCGTGCTGGACAACAACATCTACAAACTCATGCGCCTCAAGAGTCGCATCGGTACGGTGCTGCACACTTCTGCCATACACCCTAAATATCTACAACATCAGCTCGAAACGGCCGATGTCGTCATCGGAGCTATTCACTCCAAAGAGGGACGCTCCCCCATCATCATCACCGAAGAGATGGTCATGCGCATGAAAAAAGGTGCCGTCATCATCGATGTGTCCATCGACCAGGGCGGCATTTGCGAGACCTCAGAGGTGACCACCCTCGACAATCCCACCTTCGTCAAACACGGCGTCGTACATTACTGCGTGCCTAACATGGCCTCCAAATACCCGCGAACAGCTTCGCAGGCCATCAGCAACATCATTACGCCCATACTCATCGGCATTGGAGCTGAGCAAAACCTCGAAACCCTCCTGTTTTACGACAAAGGACTGCGCAACGGTGTGTATTGCTATAAGGGATGCCTCACCAATCGCTACCTCAGCAAGCAATTCGACATACGGTACACCGACCTCGAATTGCTCTTGACATCACAAGCTTAGTGAACATTATCTCCCATGCATAGGTGGAATGCGTCTACAACTCTCTCCTATCCTCATGGTGGATAGACTTCTCACAGCTTTGCCAGCACCCGGGATATCCATTGTCCAACGGGTGATTTCCACTCCTTAGGGCGTATCCAGCCGCGTGCTTCCAAAACCTTCAACACGACGGTCAGCCAGATAAGTGCCAGGAGGGGATAGACCCAAACGACTCCGTAATTGTAATACAGGGCTTCCCTCCACTCGCCGTGATGCATGTGCATCACCGCACGGGTCGTACCACATCCAATACATTCCACTCCAAACAACCACACCGAAGGACAGAGCGACTGCCCTTCGTCAAACGTATCGGCTGGAAGAAGCCAAAGCACAAACGGTGCCACAATGATGGCACCGACCACCACCCACACATACAGCTCTAATAGAAATCGCCCGATCCGCTTCATCTACAAGGGGTTTTACAACTGTACATATCCAACCCTAAGCCAAAAAGCCCCCACCCTTTGGGGTGGGGGCTAGGCTTAACTACTAAAACTAATTAACTATTATTGACTAGCGCAGTTTTTACTTGTAGAAGCGCTTCATCAAGCGCAGCGAATAGATGAGCTGAAGAACATAACCCACTAAGGGGAAAATGACACACACGAAGGATCCTGCATATCCCACGGCGATCATCAATAACGCATAGATCCATTCTTTGCCCTCCCAATTACTGTTCAAACCGATACCGAGAAAGCCCAGGCCAATGACGGCCAAAACGATGTATATCGTCTTGTCGAGCTCGGGCTCCTTATTGGGAGGTAGATCGGCTTTTAGCTCCTCTTGGTACTTCTTTAGTGATGCTATCTCCTGAAGATTGAGCGTCTTGCCCGTACGCTCTCGATA
This sequence comes from Saprospiraceae bacterium, assembly GCA_015490715.1. Lineage (GTDB taxonomy): Bacteria > Bacteroidota > Bacteroidia > Chitinophagales > Saprospiraceae > S141-43. The sequence goes on from WFXH01000098.1 coordinate 54,483, forward strand.
GACTTTGGGGGTAAGCTGTAGGATCTCTTCGCGGTCAAAGCCCTTTAAAAATTCCGGCGCAGGCACGGATAATTCCCCCTCGACGTGATCATGAACGGGCACGACTGCATACGAGGTCGTGATGCCCACGAGAAAAAACAGTGCCAGCGAAAGTGTCAAAATTCTCTTCATCGTCTGTCAATTTTTATGAACTCTTAGTGCAAATGTAAAAAATAAATTTTTAGTGACCGAGATCACCAATTAGGGCGCGCACATTGACATCCTTTCTTTCTTCCTCGAAGCGATATTCGAGGTTGGTATAGAGACACGACAATAGGTTTCGAAGAGCAACCTCATACCCTTATTGAGCACTCTCCGAATACGAGACACGAGCAGTTCTTCAATCGACAACAGTACTCCTTACGACTGTGCCGTATTGGCGCTGGCGGCCAATTGGTCAAAGGCCTTTTTTAAGACATCTGCGATTTCATGCGCACTGGCCCCCTCGATGTGATGGCGCTCCATCATAAAGACGAGCTCCCCATCTTTGAATATTGCAATAGAAGGAGACGAAGGGGGAAAGGGGAGCATAAATTCGCGGGCCTTGGCAGTGGCTTCACGGTCTACCCCTGCAAACACCGTAATGACGCGGTCGGGCTTGTTTTCGTGCTCTAAAGCTAAGATGACGCCCGGGCGCGCATTTGCCGCCGCACATCCACACACCGAGTTGACAACTACCATGACCGTACCCGGAGATTTGATGATTTTTTCCACTTCTTCAGGAGTCTTCACCGCTTCCACACCGTGATCGGTCAACTCTTTTTCCATCGGAATGACTAACTCTGGAGGATACATATGCAACAGATTTTAATACGTTGAGTATAGTGACGAACACATTTGTCGTTTATTTTAACGATCAAATATTCCAATGGTTTTTCTGCACTGCCACAAAGACCCACATCGTTTTAATTTTCGTATGAAATGGTTGACGCAGCGCCTGCTCCACTCACTTTTGTGCATCGGGTTGATTTTCACGTCCTTTACAGCCGAGGCACACTTCGCTACAGAGGGCGACAAAGAACCGACCGAGGTTGTACTGACCTTTGATTACATAGGCGATTTGCTCCTGGTGAAGGTGCGATTGGGTGGTATCTTACCCTTGACGTTTATCGTGGATACGGGTTCGCCGTATAGTGTACTATTTGAGCGTCTCTACGTAGAGATCTTGGGCATACCGCTCTCCAAGGCGATAAAAATTGCAGGAGCCGACCGATCGCAGTTGTTGGAGGCCTATATTGCACGTCGCGTTCCGCTCATCATCGACGACAAACTCTCCTTGACAAAAGACATCATCGTCCTCAAACACGATTACTTCTCGCTGTCCAATCTCATCGGTGCAGAAGTAGACGGCATCCTCGGCATGGACATCTTTCGCAGGTGGATTGTCGATATCGACTATAGGAAAAATCGCATCACATTGCGCAAAGACCTTGACAAGGGGAAGCTCAGCCGCTACACCACCCATCCCCTACTATTGTACCAAGGCAAGCCGTACGTACGCATTCCCATCGATGTACATAACGACAGCACAATAGAAGCGACATTTTTGCTCGACACTGGAGCGGGGGTACCTGTGATGTTGTTCAATGCATCCCATCCCGAGATCACCCTTCCTACACGGCACATCCGTGGGCTCATCGGCGTCAGTTTAGGGGGAAATGTCGAGGGCTATTTGGCCCGCATCCACGCGGTACACTTCGGAGGAAAGCTCTATAAAAACCCCATCGTCTACTATTTCATACGCGACACAACAGCTCTCGATGAGAAAATCGAAGATCCCAACTTTGCCGTACACGGGATATTGGGCAACAAGCTCCTCTCGCATTACCGCATCATCCTCGATGCCTCATCGCGAACACTTTATTTGCGTCCGTATTCGCGGAAGATTCCCCAATTTGAGATCGACAAGAGCGGCATACAGGTCTTCGCGAGCGGTCCTGATTTTAAGACCTTCGTCGTGGGCTATGTCATCGAAGGCTCGCCGGCTTGGGAGGCGGGTATCCGATCGGGTGATCAGATCTTGTGGCTTGGATGCTGGCATCACTCATGGCTGACGCTCAACACCCTGACGAAAAAGCTCTCGGGCAAAGAGGGAAAAAAGATTCGCTTGAAGATCAAGCGCGGTGAGCGCACATACTGGGTACAATTTCGCCTACGCCAATTGATTTAACACCCTATCTTTGCGACTACAAATCCGCTAACCCCATTCACCTCATCAATCTGCGCTTATGAAATTTTTACACATCAAGGCACAGGAAGAAGACGGCATTTTGACCATTACCTTAAACCGGCCCAAGGCCCTCAATGCACTCAACATGCTCATGGTCAATGAGCTGAGGGAAGCTCTGGAAAATTACCATCGCGTCTGGCCCAATACGCGTGCGATCATCATCACAGGTGCAGGGGATAAAGCCTTTGCGGCCGGGGCCGACATCAAGGAGTTCGAACACCTCGACGTACAGCGCGCTATGGAGCTCTCACGCAACGGCCACACCTTGATGCAATTGATCGAAAATGCCCACATCCCTATCATCGCTGCCGTCAACGGCTATGCCTTAGGAGGCGGGTGCGAACTGGCCATGGCCTGCCATTTTCGCATAGCTTCCGAAAACGCAAAATTTGGCCAGCCTGAGGCCAACCTCGGATTGATCCCCGGCTTTGGCGGCACCCAGCGCTTGCCCATGCTCATCGGCAAAGGCCGCGCCCTCGAGCTGCTCCTCACCGGCGAAATGATTTCCGCCCAGGAAGCACACCAGATGGGACTGGTCAACCACGTCACACCGACTAAATCGCTCCTGCCTTTTACGCGAAGCATCGCGAAAAAGATTATGGAAAAAGGCCCTCTCGCTGTCAAATACATCATCCGCTGCGTCAATGCCTACTACAATCCCAACGAAAACGGCATGGAACTCGAAATCAGCCATTTCGCCCACCTCTTGCCGACCGCTCAGGCTCGAGAGGGTATCCGCGCCTTCCTGGAAAAGCGAAAACCCAACTTCCACGCCCTCACCGATGACCAACCGACGGAAAACAACACATAAACACATGGCTATCCCAGGCGTTGTATGTATAGATTGTAGTTGAAAAAAGAAACCCATGGCAGGTCACAATAAATGGTCGAAAATTAAGCACAAAAAAAGCGTCCAGGATGCCCGACGCTCAAAAATCTTTTCTAAAATAATCAAAGACATCACCGTCGCCGTAAAAGAAGGCGGTAGCCCAGACCCCGCCTTCAATCCGCGATTGCGCATGGCCATTGCCAATGCCCGTGGTGTCAACATGCCCAAGGAAAACATTGAAAGAGCCATTAAAAAGGCCTCCGATCCCTCCAGCCAGGCCTACATCGAAACCACATACGAGGGCTATGCCCCTGGTGGCGTTGCCATCTTTATCGAGTGTACCACCGACAACCTCAACCGCACGGTTTCTAATATCCGTGCTATCTTCAACAAGCGCGGCGGAAGCCTCGCCAAGAGCGGATCCGTCGAATTCCTCTTCGAGCGCAAAGGTATCTTCATCCTGCCCCTGGATGGTCAGGATATAGAAGAGCTCGAACTCGAACTCATCGACGCAGGAGCCGAAGACATCGAAGTCGAAGACAATGAAATGACCGTCACCGTCGGCTTCGCCGATTTCGGCAAAATGCAACAAAAACTCGAAGCGCTCGGCATCCAACCCAAGAGTGCTAAAATCGAGCGCATACCTATCAACACCACAAGGCTACCCGTCGATCAGGCCCTCAAGGCCCTCCAACTCATCGAAGCCCTGGAAGACGACGACGACGTACAGGCCGTATACCACAACCTCGAGCTCACCGACGAATTGATGGCTAAATTGAATTAAATCGCTCTATACGCCATGCACGACATCGAACCACACTATAAATGGCTCCACCAATACTCACCCGCCGAAGACCATCGCTCTCCCTTCTACGGCAAAAACTTCAACCGCTTAGAATACCGCAACACCGTATACAACTACTACATCCACCCCGAGTGGGACGACTTCGGCTCTGAAACCCTCTACGTCAAAATCCTCTACGCCGACTACGAACAGGGCGTGGCCATCATGGAGCTCATCGGCGAGTGGAACGACTGTCTGTACAACGACATACGCACCTTTAAAATGCACGTCATCGACCCACTCCAGCGCCACGGCATCCACAAATTCATCCTCATCCTCGAAAACGTCCTCAACTTCCATCCCTCGGACGAGTGCTACTACGAAGAGTGGTGGGAAGAGGTGCGCGAACGCGATGGCTGGATTATGCTCCTCAACCCCTTAGACCACGTGCGCGAAGACTTCCTCTCCGCCGCACTCGATCGCTATCTCATCATCGACACCCAACTCAGCCATTTTCCCTGGAGGCGATACGCCCCTGATCACCTCAGCGAATACTTCGACCGATGGGTGCAAAATTTTCTACCGAAAAAACTCATCTAAGACCTATCATTTTATGCACAATCCTTCCTCAGAAATTCCTCAAGACCATAAAGCGGGATTTGTCAACATCATCGGCAAGCCCAATGTCGGAAAATCAACCCTTGTCAATGCCCTGATTGGCGAACCACTCTCCGTCATCACCCCAAAGGCACAAACCACACGCCACCGCATCAAGGGCATACTCAACGGTGAAAACTATCAAATCATCTTTTCCGACACCCCTGGCATCGTCGAAAACCCCGGTTATGCCATGCACAAAGCCATGAATCAATTCGTCAAAAGCGCCTTTGAAGATGCCGATATCCTACTCTGGGTGGTCGATGCCACACGCCCCAAAGAGACTCTTCCCAAATCTTGGTTGGAGGCTTTCAACAAACTCGATGTGACCAAATTCGTCGTGCTCAACAAAGTCGATGCCGTCGATCGCTCTTCTGTAGAGGCACAGCTCTTGCGGCTAAAAAGCCAGGTCCAAGCAGAGCTGTTCTTAGACATCTCTGCCACCACCGGCTATCACTTGCCCGAACTCCTGCAGGCCATCATCGATCATCTCCCAAACTTTCCGCCCTATTATCCTAAAGACGAAACCCTGTCCGATTTGCCCTTGCGCTTTTTCATCGCTGAGATGATACGCGAACAAATCTTTTTTCTCTACCGCGAAGAAATACCCTACAGTACCGAAGTGGTCATCGAAACCTTCAAAGAACCCGACGACGAGTCGAAGCACTATCGAATACGCGCCATCATCTACGTCGCACGTCCATCGCAAAAACACATCCTCATCGGCAAGGGCGGTCAGGCCATCAAACAGCTCGGCATCCGCGCGCGCCAGCGCATCGAGCACTACCTCGGCGCCCCCGTCTACCTCGAACTCTACGTCAAAGTGCTCAAAAACTGGAGAGACGATCAAAAACTCCTCCAAAAACTCGGATACCCTCTCTGACGAGTGTGCACAATTTTATACAAACTTTGCACTATGCCTTTTTTACACCCTTTCCATCGTTGGTATAGAGATGAACGTCGCGTTGCGGATAGGGAATTTCGATGCCGTGCTCGCGAAATCTCTTGTCAATAGCATAACGAATCTGACTCGCTATAAACAGGCGCTTCATCGGCACATTGGTCAAAAAGATTAGGCGTAACTCAAGTCCATCGCTTCCAAAGTCGGTCAACAACACTTCGGGCTCGGGATTGGGCAAGACGTCCTCCTGTTCGAGTGCGGATTCCTTTAACAAGCGCCTGACCAGCTCCAGATCACAACCATAGGGAACGACTACGTGCACACTAATCCAGGAGATGTCTTGCTCTTTCGACCAGTTGATGACTTTACCGCTGATGAGACGCGAATTGGGAACGATGAGCGTGGACAGGTAATTGGTCTCAATCATCGTCACGCGCGTCCCGATTTGCTTGACCTTACCGATCACGCCGTCTACCTCGACGACATCTCCTACACCAACACTGCGTTCGAGCAAGAGCATCAGCCCCGCTACAAAATCACGTATGAAATCTTGCAAGCCCAATCCCACACCTACCAAAAGGGCCGCAATACTGCCCCACAACAGCGTCAGCTGAAGCCCGAGATATTCGAACACTAACGAAATGGCAATGAGATAGATGAAATACTTCAACAGGCGATTGACCGCGTAGCTCTGCGAATCCGAAACGTTATTGCGTCGAAAAAGCGGCTGCAATACAAAATTGATCAATGCCCATACCAACAATCGGACGACAAAGAAAATCTGAATGGCCCCAAGTATACGCGTTAGGCGTATGGTATAGACGACGGCCTCCCCATCTCTCTGGCCAAAAGAAAAACTCCATGCGGGATTGAGCTCTAATACTTTTAAGCTCCACGTCAGAGCAAAGAGATACAGCACCCCCTTACCGACGGCAATGACCACATCTTTGTTGCGCTTATCGTACTCCGACAATACACCCGAGCGCTGCTTGCGCATGTAAAACTCCCGAAAGAAATGCTCACTAATCCATACTAAAAGGCGCGTCGCCGCCCAGATCATCAACACCGTGAAAAACTCCAATACATCGACCTTCAACCAGGCCTCATCGATCAGCTGGACGTTCCACTCAAAAAGCGTGACCAATATCCATCCCACCAAGGACAAGACCAATACGACCCAGCTGCGGTGAAGCTGTCTTAACTCTGCTTGAGTGATCTGATGCGTCTTAAATAAGTACTGACCTATGCGCTTGCCATATCGATAGTATAAAATCGTCAAGAGGATCAGAGCCAGGCCCACTACAAAGAGATCCCCCATTGTCACTTCCCACTGCCAGAGGCGAAACAGCACTCGGGAAGCAAAATCGCGATCCATCGAATGTGTTTTTAAGCTCTAAAGATATAGAATGCTTCGCTTATCTTTGCGCCCGTACTAAAGCCTACTTTCCATGCAATACGATCTCATCGTCATTGGTGCGGGGCCCGGAGGATACGTGGCTGCCATACGCGCCTCGCAATTGGGCATGAAAACCGCCATCGTCGAGCGCGAAGCACTCGGTGGCATTTGTCTCAACTGGGGATGTATCCCTACTAAGGCCCTGCTTCAGAGCGCTTCGGTCTTCGAATATCTCCTACACGCTCAAGAGTACGGCATACAGTGTAGCCAACCCACCGTGCAATTTGCCGATGTCGTCAAGCGCAGTCGTCGTGTAGCCGACAAGATGAGCAAAGGCGTTGCCTATTTGATGCGAAAAAACAAAATCGACGTCCACCAAGGTACTGCCCAATTGGGCAACCCCGGCGAGGTAGTGGTCACCAACGACAAAAAGAGCACTACCCTCAAAGCCTCCCACATCCTCATTGCTACCGGTGCACGCGCCAAAGCCTTGCCCCATATACCTATCGACGGCACTCGCGTCATCGGCTACCGCGAAGCCCTTACCCTACCCAACATTCCAAAGCGCATGCTGATCATGGGCGCAGGAGCGATAGGCGTTGAGTTTGCCTATTTCTACCACACTATGGGCAGCAAAATCACCATCGTCGAATATCTGCCCCAAGGCCTACTGCCTAAAGAAGACGCCGACATCTCCCAAGCGCTTCAGAAGATCTTCACCAAGAAAGGCATGGAAGTCTATGCCGGATGGGCCGTCGAGCAAATCGTTGAAAAAGACAATGCCCTGCAGGTCACCATCCGAAAAGCCAACGGTGAAGAGACCAAACAAATCGAATGCGACGTCGTGCTCAGTGCCGTTGGCATCCAACCCAATACGGAAACACTCCAGCTCCAACAAGTTGGCATCCAAACCGATAAAAACGGCTTCATTCAAGTCGACGACTACTACCGATGTTCCCAATCCGGTTACTACGCCATTGGCGACGTTATTCCCACACCGGCCTTAGCACATGTGGCCAGTGCCGAAGGGATCATCTGCGTCGAAGCCATTGCAGGGAAAAATCCCGAACCCCTCGATTACCTCAATATCCCCTCATGTACCTACTGCAAGCCCGAAGTGGCATCGGTCGGCCTGACCGAGAGCGCAGCCAGAGAAAAAGGCCTCCAAATCAAAATCGGCAGATTTCCCTACACGGCCTCTGGAAAAGCGACCGCCGCCGGCCACAACGAAGGCTTTGTCAAACTCATCTTTGACGACCGCTACGACGAACTCCTCGGTGCCCATCTCATCGGCTACAACGTCACCGAGATGATCAGCGAGCTCATCGTAGCTAAAAAGCTCGAAACCACCGCACACGAAATCATCAAAGCCGTACATCCCCACCCCACCATGAGCGAAGCCGTCATGGAAGCCGCAGCCGCCGCCTACGACGAAGTCATCCACCTGTAGCATACCCTGCCATCCTCGTGCTGTCCTCATTACTATCGTTCTACCATTTCATACACCTCATAGCCTCCCCTCTATCGATGGCCCCCCAACAACGGGCTCCATATGCATTGAGCAACCCTCGAGCCACTACTGCCCAACAAAACATTCCGACCAGGAGGATATCTTGCCAAATGATCCAGTATGAAATAGTTCTCTGTTTTTTCCGCAGCACTCCAACTGCGAAAAGACAGACCGAGTCATTGCATATACTGCTCTGAATCTCCTAAGCAAATACCTTCGACTCTTAATCGATGAGTACTTTATGAATCGGGTACAGACATTTGCGCGACTCCACAAGGGCATATTCGATGAGGGATCGATGGGGTAAAACACATAAGGGGATGGCAAATCTACCCATATCATCACTGTTTAATGTCCTAAAATCGCGTTGTTTGGAAGGACAAAGGACGGTTGACCAAACGCCAAAACTCCCTTGATGATATCAAACGAATTCGTCAAATAAGCATCCATCTTCCAACGTTATGGGATAAAATCTGTGAGCCGAAGGACAGCATAAAAGATAGTACAATCCGTAAAACCTACGTTTGTATGAAAAAGTGGATATTCGTTTTAGGGCTGGCAGGAGCCGTTTATGGTTGTTTTACTCCCAAACAAACGACCAAAGAAGGACGAGTCGAGAAGTCGAAATCCTCTGCGGTTGTAAAAAAGACCGACGAGAGTGAGTTGCGCAACATTCTTCAAGCCCTTGCTCACGATAGCATGGCTGGCCGTTTTCCCGGCACAGAAGGCGAAAGAAAGGCGGCAAATCTCATCGCAACCAAAATGATGGAATACGGCCTAATGGGAGCGGGCAACGACGACGGCTTTTTTCAGCCATTCAGTTATCGGCTATCGCGCAACCCACACAACCCCAACGATCCCAATGCAAAGTTAATCTACGCCACCAACGTAGTGGGATTTTACAACAATGCGGCGCCGTACACCGTCATTATTGGAGCCCACTATGATCACCTGGGACGCGGCGAAATTGGAAGCCGAGCACCTAATAGCAAAGAAATACACAACGGCGCCGACGACAATGCCAGCGGCGTCGCTGCCCTGCTCCTCCTCGCACGCCGTGCACACAAGCTGCCTAAAAACTACAACTACCTCTTCATCGCCTTTTCAGGCGAAGAGGCTGGTCTGCGCGGCTCAAAGTACTTCGCCGACCACCCGACAATCCAGCTCTCCAAAGTGGCCTTTATGATCAACATGGATATGGTCGGCCGAATGCGCGACGACAAACTCATCGTCAACGGAGTGGGCACTTCCCCCTTCTGGAAACAAGTCATCCACGACAAAAACCCCATCGGGCTCAATATCGTAGCCAAAGAATCCGGCGTGGGGCCTTCCGACCACACATCCTTTTACCTCAAAAACATCCCCGTACTTCACCTCTTTACAGGGCAGCACAAAGACTACCACAAGCCCTCCGACGATGTCGAATACATCAACTGGAAAGGGATTATGAAGGTAGTCCAGTTTGTCGAATACATCCTCAATAGTGCCAAAGACAAAGGCAAATTGCCCTTTACCAAGACCAAAGACGAGTCCCAAAATCGAGCGGCGAGCTTTAAGGTCACCCTCGGCATTATGCCCGACTATGCCTACGAAGGCAAGGGCATGCGCATCGATGCCGTCATAGACGGACGTCCTGCCGCAAAAGCAGGCATCCAGGGCGGCGATATCATCACCCGTATCGGAGATATGGAGATCAAAAACATCTACGACTACATGAAAGCCCTCTCATCTTACAACAAAGGTGATACCACCACCGTCACAGTAAAGCGAAAGGATCAAACCCTTCAGTACAAAGTCACCTTTTAGATGGGCGCTGACAGTCGTGGGCAGGCAACTGCAGGTAGAGACTATCCTCTGAGGTATGTTGAAACGCCAAGGTCGTGTCAATTGGGGGCTGACCGGCGTTGACCCATGCTGTAAACCAAATGGAGCCCACGGCCCGGATGGCCTGACGCATGCGGCGTTCGACCATGCCATTGAGGGCATCGTTAAACTGTCGAATGTATCTGTTCGATTCCTGGGAAACGACTTGTTCGCCGCGCAATACCACTTCGTATTGTAGATGGGTCGGTGTGCGCTGAGAGGCCTGTCGATGCGCTTCAAAGACGGCAGTAGTGAGCTGGTGAGAGCTCTTCACTATCTCCCAAGCCCAGGAGGTGATGTCTGCAATGTATGTCGCTTTGCCCACGAAGAGATCAAACTCACGCTCGGCAAGTAATTCGGGTATACGCGACTCCCAAAAGGCGTGTATTCCGCGCTGGTTGGAGAATTGGCCGTCGTAGTTCGAATGCGTGTGCAGAGGTACGTGCGCATCGGCTACATAGTGGCCGAGCTCCGCTGCATATCGCACGACCGCTTCGGCATCTCGTCGCATAAACGCCTCCTCCAATAACCGATACATCGCCATGATCTGGTAAGGCAATACGCCGTGCTCAATCCAGAGATGACGCAACTCCATCCCAGCCATGCCACAGGGAGCAAGCGATATCGCCTCCGGTTGCTTCCAAAACGACGCCACCGCTACCGAATCCACACAGCGACACTTATCGACCGCAAGCGTATCCTGCCCAATCAACTCCACTGTATCTCCATGCAGGTGCACGATTTCATAATACGACACCGCATATTTCCACCATCGCTTCGGGGGAAGATATCCCTGCCTCAGCCAAACATCCAAGTCGATGTAATGGCGTATCCCCTCGGTGGGAAGTACATAGCGCCGATTGTCGGGCAATACGGCTCGTTCCTCGATGCGATCGGCATTTGCTTTAAAAAAGCCCAACATTTCATACGGAAGCGTATAGATTGCCAACCTGTTGATTAGACGATGGGCATAAAATCCCCATTCGGAGTCGGACAATGACCTGTATCTACCGTAGTGCGGACAAGTATGCGAGGGTACAAAACACAAACACAACACCAGTGCAAGGCGCCACTTTATCCCATGGCTCTTTCATTGTAAGTCGTCGTATGTCTTGAGCAGTGGATGCAACAAGATGTGCTGAAGCGTCACAAAATCGGTATCGTTGTAGAGACCAAAGTAATAAAATGGTTGAAGCGAATCGACCAAGCGATAATCAAACACTACCGTGTGGCGTGTAGGATGCTGCGGGTACAATTTCATACGCAACGTATCTCCATGGGTAAAGACAGTCATTTCCGCATAGGGTTGGAGGTGACGCACTGTATCGCGTCGGACATCTTCATTGATAAAACCGACGACTTCCAATTTCTTCAAGGCATAGAGATAGTCTAAGATACGCCCCTGCACGGGGTGTGGGCGTCTATCCGATGATGTATCCGATGCGCGTTGGAGAGCAAAGGTATCTCTCGACACTCGCACCAGTTGAAATCCCCTATTGGGCGCGTGGGGATAATCTAAACGATAATAATCGATTTCCTCAGGATCAAAGGGAAAGAGAAAGGGATCGCGCATCTCCTCTCCCACCCAATCGAAATAGGGGTAGATGCTCCCGTCGATGATGCCCATCTGAACGACATAGGGCTGGTCGGCACCACACATCATGGCCAAGGTGCCTTCGCTGTCGGGAGGATCCCCGCCGAGGTAAAAGCACTTCAATAAGTTGCCCTCTTTATCGTAGAGTTCGATCTTTAGAGCGTATTTGATCATTTGATGCATGATGTGGGGATAAGCACTGGCCGCTGGTTGATAGCGAATGCGAATATTGGGAAAGACGCGCAATAGGTCGTCTATCATGCGTTGGTTGGCCTTTTGGCCGTTGACGGTCCAGCTGTTGTCGGGCTGTCTTTTTAGAATATATCGCGTACCCGCTGCTCTATTGGCGATAAAAATGGTGTAGATGCGGTCTTTGTCCTTGACGGCAAAATCGCGCTCATAAGCCAGATAACTCGCAGTATTCTCAGCAAATGCGATTCGATAGATCAACCATCCCAACACGAGGAGGATCAATCCGTATAAAATCGTGCGCTTTTGTCGAATGAGCATGCTCATGCCTTTTTGACGCCTGCAAAATAATACCTGCGGAGGAGCCAGAGGCTCATTCCGATCGCAAAAAATGCCGCAATGGGTAGCAAGAGATTGATGACCTGCCAGTAGAGCCTTTCGGATTGGGCGCGCACGGTGTCCAACATGCGCAGGCGAATATCCTTGGCACGTGCCTGAAGGATACCTTCCTTATCGGTCATGTATTCGATGAGATTGAGTATGAAATCGCGACCGCCTCGGAATACCTGCTTCTCCCAGGGGTTGTAACCCAGGGGGAAGTACTTCTGGGTACGTGTATTTTTTACACTTTTGATAAAATCGACATCGCTAATGACGGCTAATGCGCCTTCCTTTTCGCCGATCGGGCGAAAGCGATATCCATATGCTTGGAGGGCCTCTTCCATCTTTGGGGAGACGCGACCTTCGTACAGGGACGGCAATCGCCCCTCCAGTAAAATCGCTACAGGAAGTGGTCCCTTGTCGAAGCGCTTGGGATCAATGGGTATCTGAAGAATATCAAAGCCTATGCGTGCTGGACAATTGACATACCTGCTGTGCGGTGAAGAGTGTAGTAATACGGTCTTGCGCACAGGCACCTTTGTGCGCACAGTGTCGAGTACCGTCGGAAAAAACAAGTTGACGCGATCGAGATTGCGCACCGTCACGTGTTGCTCGGAGGGAATGGCGAGGATGTGATAAAACCACGGAAACATCTCGATTTGGGGCTTGCCGTCTAAGACGCCCACCACCTGGGGAATGCGCGTGCACTCGAGGTCCAAGACGAGTTTGTCCGTCAGGCGGATGCCATAACGAAAGAGCTGATCGTGAATGTTTAGGTCCCTGGCAAGAGCCATAAACTCGTCACGCCCGCGAAGGCTATCCAGCGAAACCCCTACCCCTTCGATCATCCAGATGACTTTGCCCCCTTGCATAAGGTATTGGTCGATAGCAAATTTGTGCTTCTCGCTAAAGGGGCGGGTTCCACCTGGGATCACCACTATGTCGATCTGCGGAGGAATAAAGCCCGTGGAGTCGAGATTGAGAAATCCCATCGCATAGAAGTCGTGCAACACATAGCGCAGAGCGGTGAGCTTGGCTTTGTCGAGTTCGCCGTGCCCCTGGAGGAAGACGAGTTTCTTCTTCTTGGTCTGAAGAATGCGCCGTATGCCGCGCATGATTTTATACTCCAAAAGATTGATCGACAAATTGATGTTTTCTTCCTGATTGTATCCCCATACATTCTCTAAGATACTGACGGGCACCTCATTCATGCCTTCTCGTATGATGACCCATGGATAGATGAGGCGCGTTTCGGTCCCCGTACTGGAGCGCACGGTCAGCGTTGTCGGTCGAATACCCTTTTGCGCTAAGCTCCGACGCGCGATGTTGATCTCCTCCGTTGTACCCTCGTTGGGGTTGGTAAATCCGTACGTAATGTATGGGCTCCGACGTTGAAATTCGCGTAAAAGCTCTTCTGTTGCATCGCGCAGACGCTTGATGCCCGGGGGATCCTGTTCGTCTAAGAGCACATCGATGTATACTTCGCGATCCAATCCCTGGAGGATCTCCCGCGTTGCACGCGTGAGGGTATAGCGACGGTCTTCGGTGAGGTCCCATTGCCAGTCCAAACGACCGCTGATAAAATTTACGCTTGCAATAGCAGCTATGGAAGCCACTATCCAGACTATGGGACGCAATCGTCGCGAAATTTTCATATTCAGCTGTGTTTCGAACGAATGACGTAGGCCGTGGCAATGGTAAAGATGGCAATCAACGACAGAAAATAGCTCACATCTTCGATGTCGATCACCCCTCGTCGTATGGAGGCATAATGCCAGGCAATACCCAGCTTCATAATCCAGTCGTCCCATACCCCGTGAAACACGGGCAAGTCGGCAATGAGCCCAAAGCCCCAATAGACAATGGCACTGAGAAATACAGCCAACAGAAAAGCAACGACTTGATTGGAAGTCAAGACCGAACTAAAGAGCCCAATACTCACAAAGACCATCCCAAGCAGCGCAAGGCCGATGTACGAGCCCACGACCCCACCCGAATCAATATTGCCCGGGGGCGATCCCAGGGCATATACCGTCCAGTAATAGACCACCGTGCACAGCAATACGATCCACACCAGCACGAAATGGGCGAGCATCTTGCCAAAGACCAGACTCCACTCCGAAAGTGGCTTCGTCAGTAGGAGCTCCATCGTACCCAGTCGCCATTCCTCCGAAAAACTCCGCATGGTCATCGCAGGCACCATAAAGAGAAATACGATTGGGGCGGCATAAAAAAAGGAGTCTAACGTGGCATAGGGATAGTATAAAATGCTAAAATCCGGAAAAACCCACAGGATCAAGCCCAGACTCAGCAAAAAAAACACGCCGATGACGTATCCATTGATGGAGCCGAAATACGAAAAGATCTCTCGCAAAAAGATATACCGCATTGCCCACCTCTATCTACATCGCTACAATTCAAATCTATTCCAAAACATGGATAACGCAGGTAGGCTATTAACTCGTATGCAATGGGCATTCAATTGTCGCTGTTCTTCTGCATGAAAGTGCGCACGATGGATTCGAGGTCGCTATCGCTCCTGGAGAGTTGGAGGATTTCCACCCCCTGACGATGCAGCCATTCGATGATGGACTTTTGGGGATCGTCCTCTTCCGAGTGATAGATGAAATAGTGCATCGGGCGAACTTCTTCGACGCGTATTACGGAGTTTATGTGCTCCAGATAGCCGGTATCGATCCGTTGGCTAACCTGCAGGATGAGGCAAGGCTCGGTATGAATGGACTTACGAAGCTCATGTATCGATTGATCGGCAACGATCCGTCCCGATTGGATGATGACGACGCGATCGCACAGCGCATTGACTTCTTGAATAATATGACTGGAAAAGAGGACGGTTTTTTCCTTGCCCAGCTCGCGAATCAGATGGCGTATCTCGACGACCTGTACGGGGTCGAGCCCCGAGGTTGGCTCGTCGAGGATGAGCACTTCGGGATCGTGGATAAGTGCCTGTGCAAGGCCCACGCGTTGTTTGTATCCCTTGGAAAGCTGGCCAATTTTTTTATGCGCTTCAGGACCCAATCCCGTGCGCTCGATGATGCGTTCGACAGTGGCGCGCTTGTTGGGAAGACCGTATACTCCAGCGATGAAATACAAAAACTCGCGCACGTACATGTCGTAGTACAGTGGATTGGATTCCGCCAGGTACCCCAATCGGCGACGTATCGCAAGCGGTTGCTCTTCGACCGGCTGCCCACATACGCGCACCTCGCCGGCATCGGGCTTCAAGTATCCGGTGATGATGCGCATAGTGGTGGATTTGCCCGCTCCGTTAGGGCCTAAGAAGCCGACAATTTCTCCCTTGCCTACTGTAAAACTCACATCGTCCAGGACCAATTGCCTGCCAAAACGCTTTACAATATGGCGCAGCTCGATCGACATAGTTATAATGCCTTATCCAGCAGTAACATTACGATTTTATTTGTAGTCTAACGGCAACACGTGAGAATATTTTATTTTAGAGAGCACCATAAGGGTTTTGATGCGCTTGATTTCCTCAATCTTAGCGAGTTTTTTAAAGAGCAGGGCCTCATATGTGGGTATGTCCTTCGTGAGCACTTTTAAAATAATGTCGGCCTCACCAGTGACGACATAGCTTTCAACTATTTCATCGATTTTCTGGATTTTTTTAGTGAAATTTTTCAACACATTGGGCTTGTTCCATCCGATATTGACGAGCACGAAGGTGAGGACGTGCAGCCCCACTTTTATTCTATCGACAGAGGCATGGTAGCCCTCAATGATGCCGTGCTCTTCGAGCTTTTTGATGCGATACATTGTCGGGCCTGGTGAGAGGCCGAGCTCTCTGGCCAGCGAAATTTTGGTCAATTTGGAGTTTTCCTGAAGTGCTTTGAGAATTTGCAAATCTTTTTTGTCAAGCTGAATCCTTGCCATGTAAAGAAATCTTGCTTCGCTTTGTCGTTTAAGTGATAACGAAGCAATTTACGGAAATATTCTCAAAGCAAGATAATCGTTGGCAATTTTTTGCAAGGCGGTGATAAAGGCGGCTGTGCGCAAATCGTTGACGTGTTTGCGCCTCTTAAAGACTTCGTATACTTGATAAAAAGCGGTGACCATGGTTTCTTCAAGGCCCGAGCGGACGATGTCGATTTCATCTGCTCCTTTGATGATGAATTGTTTGTCGCGCTTGGTGACGCGCTTACCCGTAATTTCTTCGATCAAGTCGATCATCTGCCCCGAGTGTTGTTCTTGAAAGCGCTTTTCAAGGCGGCCAAAGCGCACGTGGGAGATGTTTTTTAGCCATTCGAAATACGATACGGTTACCCCCCCAGCATTGAGGTAGACATCGGGCAAGATGGCAACGCCCTTTTTCGTCAAGAAATCATCGGCCTCCATCGTCAGAGGTCCGTTGGCAGCTTCGGCGATGATTTTGGCCTTGATTTTTTTCATGTTGCCGCTGTGGATGACGCCTTCTAAAGCAGCCGGAACCAGTACGTCGCACTCCAGATAGAGTGCATCGTCCTGTTTGGGGAGCTTTTGTACGCCCTCAAAGCCCTCGATGGTGCCCTTTTCCTTTCGATACCGAAGCAATGCAGGGATATCGATACCATCGGGATTGTAAAACGAACCCTCCATTTCAACCACGCCGATGATTTTCATCTCGCCCTCTTCATGGGCGATACGCGCAAAATGCGAGCCCACATTGCCCAGTCCCTGCACCACCACAGTTTTTCCTTTCGTTCCTGGAGTGAGCCCTAAGCGCTTCATCTCAGACTTGAGCTGCATGTATTCCCTCAATCCGTAATACACGCCTCGTCCAGTGGCTTCCTTGCGACCGCGTATGCCCTGTTGGGCGACGGGTTTGCCCGTCACACAGGCCGCCGCATTGAGCTCTCCGATTTTAAACGTCATGTAAGTGTCTAAAATCCATGCCATCACCTTGGGGCCCGTCCCATAATCCGGCGCAGGGACATCGATGGCAGGACCAATAAAATTGCGTCGCAACAATTCCATCGTATAGCGTCGCGTCACGCGCTCGAGCTGCTTATCCGACAGTTCCCTCGGGTTGATCTTCACCCCACCCTTGGCCCCCCCAAAGGGCACATCGACAATCGCGCATTTGTACGTCATCAACGCCGCAAGGGCTTCTACTTCCTCCTGATTGACCGTGGGACTGTAGCGGATACCCCCCTTGGTAGGCAATCGGTGATGACTGTGCTGCACGCGGTACGCCTCAATGACGCGATAGGAATTGCCAAAGCGCACGGGAAAATTGATGCGATACACCGCATTGCTGACGCGTATCTGCTCCAGAAGCCCCTTGTGAATGTTGGTAAACTGGGCAGCCTTGTCAAAGCTGCGGTACACACTTTTGAGAAATTCGCTCATGGTCGGAAATTTTAGTATAGTGGTTGTCGGTCTTCATACCGGCCCGAGGGCATATACATTGCAAATATCCACATTGTTTTACAATACCCTCCTACCCGCATCGTGTAATTTTCTGCTACAATGGTCGATATTTGAGACTACCGCTGCACCTTCGATGCTAGCATACCGTGGAACAAGCTATTTTTTAATGCGTTTCATATTACAAAAAATTTTAATACGTATCTTTGCAGCGTAATCTCAAAGTGTGATGCGGATGAGTGGATTGCATCGAACATTGCAATGGCTATTGTTGATCGGGTTTTGTGTATCCGATTTCAACCACTATGTCCGTGGTGCATCGGTCTATCAGGTCAAGGGGCAAGCTCTACAAGAGCTCATTCCCACCAACGGCGGCAAACCGAACAAGGCGAAACTGCTCAGCACACGCCCCCTTGCTGGAGAAGGCGCATGGGGCCTTCTTCGACGATACGGACTGCTCGAAGCTCCGTGCAACATCGATGCATTTTATGAAATCAATTCGCTACCGCGCCACGCACCTCTGCTTCGCCACAGGTCCTACAAATTGCCCATCTATATCTACCGTTATAACGGCAAGAGCATTCGCTCCACGCTGGGTATTTCCGACTGGAATCTCGCCGTGAAGATTCGGGATTACAATCTACGCATGATGAAGGAGGGGCTTAAAAAGGGCGATTTTCGCAAGACAAAAGTCCTATGGGTCCCACATTCCTATTTGCACTGTACCAAAAAGAGCCCTAAGAAGACCGTCTTGCGCATTCCCCTATTTGGGAAAAACTACGAGCAAGTCGAAATACTCTCCAACAAATTAAAAGGACAGGTCTACTATATCGTCAGTGGTCATGGTGGGCCGGATCCCGGGGCTATGGTCAAAAATGTGGAGGGCAAGTATCACATCAGCGAAGATGAATACGCGTACGATGTGGCTCTTCGACTTGCGAGGAAACTCATACAGCACGGTGCGTTGGTACATGTCATCGTGCAAGATCCCAACGATGGCATTCGCGACGATATGTGGTTGCGCATGGATAAGGATGAAACCTGTATGGGTAAACGTATACCGCGCAACCAACGCCGTCGATTGAAGCAGCGTACCGATATAATCAATCACCTCTATCGACAACACAAGCGACGGGGTATTCACCACCACAAAGTCATCGCCATCCATGTCGATAGCCGTTCGGTCAACAAAAACCAGGATGTGTTCTTCTACTATTACGGGCCGAGTAAGACGGGCAAGCAAATGGCCTATAATCTGTACCAAACCTTTAAGCGCAAGTACGAGATCCATCAAAAGGGCCGTGGCTATCACGGTTACGTCATCGACCGACCGCTGTATTTGCTAAAAAACACCTTGCCGCCTGCGGTATATGTAGAGCTTGCTAACATCCGCAATCCACGCGATCGGGTCCGCCTCGTCAAGCCTTCCAATCGCGAGGCCTTAGCGCAGTGGCTCTTTGAGGGATTAATAAAATAAAAAAGGTGTCCTGCCGTACGGCAGGACACCTTGCTCGTCCCCTTACACTCAGCCCTCTATCAATTGCGCATCAAGATCATCTTGCGCGTAGCGGTATACTTGCCTGCGCTGAGCTGATAGTACAGCACACCCTCGTGATCGATTGCCTCCACATCGAGGATTACATCGTTCAGTCCCGCTTTACCTTGCTGCAGGAGCTTCTTCACCACTTTGCCCTCTGGAGTCATGAAGCTCAGTTGGTACTTCATGTCTTCAGGTAGTACAAAGCGGATCGTGGTCGTCGTATTCCACGGGTTGGGCACGTTTTGGTAGAGTGCGAAATCCGTGGTAGCTGTTGCGGCGATTTTGAGCTCAATGTTGTAGAGCTGACCACCTTCGTCGAAGACTTCAATCGGCATTCTATTGGGCTGTAGGTAGAGGACAGAAGCTTGATTGAGATCGCGCTGGAGTTCAAAGACCAGTTCGAAGACCGTCGACTGTGCTGGCAGATGCGCATTGCCGATTTGGTTCCAGCTGATGTTGACGGTACCACGCTCGTCGAAGATGGCGTAATGCTCATCCGACCACGAAGCAAGTGGACTTTTCACCTCGATGAGCTGTGCTGCGTCGCGATCGTAGCCCAGTGAGAGCTGCAGTCCTTCGATGGTCATGTCTTGCGCAGTCCTTATGTATACAACCTTGCGCTCGCCTGCTTTGCCACTGAGTGGCGTATACTGCAACTGATACGTTGCTACGCTGCGCGGCACATTGCCCTGATCCACTTGGACCGCATCACCGGTGACATCGCCCATCTTGATGACCACGAAATCGGCATCGAGGATGGACTGTTGCAGACGCTCGTAGCGCAGCTCTTCAGGGAACTTACGCCTCCACGGATCATGCACATCTTCAAACTGGAAACTTGTCGGGATAAATTTCCAGCTCGTCGAAGATGGGTACTTGCGAATCTTACCGAGGATGAGGCTTCGAATGATGGCAATGTCGGCCACGGAGACGTCTTCGTTGTTGTTGACATCGGCGGCCACCATTTTATACGGCGAATTCAGCGGTCGAATGCCGAGAAGGTGTTTGTGGATAGCCACCAGGTCACGTGTACTGACTCCCTTGAGGAATTTGTCGTTGCGATAGGGTTTGACGATGTAATCGTGCCCAGGCTCCAGCTGTCCAAAGCCGTAATCGCCTCGCTGATTGGTCCTTGCAGAGCTCAGATAATTACCATCTTTCCAGAGCTCTATTGGGGCCCCTTCCATCGGTATGCCGTCTTCCGTCGACACTTTACCACCGACGTATGGCAGAGAGCCTACACTATCGCAGACGTTGTCGTTGTCCTGTACTTCGATGATAGTGCGGCAGAAACTCGTATTGCCTTCTTCGTCTTCGACCCACATTTCGACTTCGACCATGTATCGCTTCTGCACGCCGTATTTGGAAAAGGTATCGCAGGTCACCTGATAGCCCGTCCAGCTGGTATCGCCGTAGAAGTAAAACTTGAGATCTTCTGGCGCCGTGCAGTTGTCGTACGATCCTGCATCGAGATCCTTAGCCCACACGGTGATTGAGCCACTACTCGGCATGATGACGGTGACGACGCCCGAACGACAATACGGCGTGGGGGCCTTGCAGTCCTTGATCTCGAAGACTGTGTCCTTGACGGTCAGGTTGCCACATCCATCTTCCACAAACCAGGTGATACGATGCGTACCTAAGGGATACGTACCACTGGCATTGACCACGTCGGTATTGTCATCCGCATAGGGATTGTTGCGGTAGAGCGGTAGATCACCCGGCTTGGCGGGGCCGACGCGTAGGTCGTACGTGCCATCGTTAAACAGATCAATTTTGTACTCGTAGATCAGCTCTGCATCGATGGTGCATTCGTCGTCGGCATCGACGGTAATGGACAAATGACCGACGCAGCCCCATTGCGCACTGCTATCGGCTGGCTCGCACGGTCCGAGTTTGATGTCCACTTGGGGCGCTTCCGTATCGCGCACCTTGATGATTTGCAGATAATGCCACTCCCCTGGATGCGGATGATGGTAGTCGATGACGCCGTCTTGGTCACGGTCGAGATTGATGGTCGGATCGAATTGACACCAGTCAATGACGACCCAATCGCGAAGTATTTTATAACAAGCATCTTCTTGGATGGTGTAGCGCTTGTCTTCATACGTGATGGATATCATGGCGCAGTTGTCATCTGCACCCGGGACGAGTTCGGGACGTCCGAGCAGTGGGTTGTCCGGGCTGGTGTTGGCCCCACAACCATTGAGCAGCTCGGGATCCTGGCAGTGATTGGGCCAGATGATGTCGTCGTTGGGATCCGTACAAATATCGCTGATATAGAAGGGATCACAGTCGACTACCCAGATGGTCTGCACAGCCGTTTGTGCCCTTCCATTGCTGTAGACGGTAAAGTATCGATAGATAGGACCTTGGCCACATTCGCGCGCATCGCGCACGGAGATTTCACACTCCACATCGCACGAGCCTATGGCATATCCATCGTAGCCCCATTGTAGATCGTACTGTTGCGACGGATGTGTCGGATCGTACAGATTGTTGAAGAAATCACAGGCTTTCGGAACGACGGGATACCCAGTACGCGCATTGGGCGTGCAATAGGCATCACATACTTTGTCATGGGTGATTACAGGCTGACGATCATCGAGTGCTTTGACGATGGTTCCAAAGGTGCGGTTGTTGAGGTCCGTCAACGCCTCTTCGCTGTCGTCAAACCAGAACATACAGCTCACGACGATGTCGGGTGGCGGAACGACCAGCGGGATGGATTTATCCTGGACGACTACCTCGACCATACAATCGGTAAAGCGTCCCTTGAGGTCGCCGTTGTACATGCGAGAGGGATGTACAGGCCCTGCGCCAGGGTTGACGTCAAAGACGCGCAGCACAACCATAATCGTATCGCCCGCATCCGAACAACAGAACTTCGTAAAATCGTCGAAATACACCTGATTACCTCCGATGAGGGGATCGTCATCGCCATTGAGTCCCTGACATGCTACGGTATTGTGCGATGTCGAGCCGTGCAACGTGCCGAGCAGCTCTTCCATGCGGATGACCTTAAACCACACGCTGTCGCTGCAGTTGTCGAAGGAGCCATCGTCGAAGGTCTTTGCATAGACCTTGGTGACGTTGTCGCCGATTTGTCCGTTGGTGCCGAGGGACACTACGGTATGCTGATCGCAAACGGCTTGTGGCGGATCGTCGTCGACGACCATTACCACGATCGTATCCTTAGCGGAATTGCCGCAACAATCCGAAGTAGTGACGATGACGAGGTGTTTGCCCAGCGGTAGATTGGTAATGGTAAATCCGCGCACTTCATCGCCCAATACGACACCAGAGGTCGATTCGACTGTGTAATGTACATCGTTCGAGCAGTTGTCCGTAGCTGAGGGATCCGGCACGATGAAGGTACCGCTACAGCGCCAGGGATCCGTGCCGACCATGACTGTATCGGGCAGATGCGTTACAGGGGGCTCATCATCGACGACCTTGATGAGTTGATCAAAGGTGCGCACTTCGCCGGTACACCAATCCAATACCGTCCAGCGGCGCAGTACCTTGAAACATCCAACTTCGCCGGCATCGCAGTTGTCTGCTGCTATGTCGAAGCGTCGGTCTTCAAAAGTGACGGCAAAATTCGAACAACCCGTTCCGCTCGGATAGCCCGTACCGTGCCATTGGACATTGCCATTGGGATAGAGCACATCATCGGGTGACGGATGACCCGCGTAGGGTCCGCTTTCGATGTAGTTCCAGCCGAGCGTATCGATACCGTTGCCGGGACGACCATCGCGACGCTCATCGCATTTCAAAGGCGGCTTGTTGCCCGGTAGTCCGTCGTAGTTAGGCGGTGGTGCAATGCCCGCCAAATCGCCCAATGCGACAAAAATCATCTGGGTACAGCTTGCCGTATTACCCGCCTTGTCGGTAGCGACCCACGTGCGGTTGATCTTGTAGCTGTAATGATCCGCACAACCTCCAGTGATGATTTCATCGGTATACGAAAGCGTATAACCGCAGTTTTCGATGACGGTGGGGGGTGCAACAGTATCGACAGCAGTGGGATCCTGGCACGGGACAATAGTGTCGTGACAAACGATTTGGGGTGGCAACTTGTCTTCGATGCAGATAATACCCCAGCAACTATTGCCCGTGACGGTGTCCACCACAGAAGTCTTATAGCAATTTCCGAGATCGGTCATATCTACCTGTGGCCCGGGCAAGGCGGGATTGCGATCGATGGTTGTGTTCCCCGGACCGTGAATAATTACCTCATACCTGTCCCAACAAGCATACTCATTGCCCTCTAATACCATATCGGGCAAGATGGTCGCTTCGCATGAATCGCTCAGCGATACATTGACGCGATCGTTACACGCCAAGCCCGTCGTGGTGGGCACGTATTCATTGACGTTAATGCTGAGCTCAAAGGTCTCTAAACCGGTCGTGTCGCAGTTCGACCATTCAAAAATGACTGTGGTTGAACCCGGTGGCAAGCATTCCGTAAACGTGTTGACGTGCGTGATGGCAAATCCCGATCCATCCGGCAAGGTCACCGAAATAAGCTGCGGAGCACACCCAAAAATGGGGACGCACCCCATGGAATCCAAGCTGAAGAGCACCGTCGCATCTAAGCAACACTCTCCTGGTCCCAGCTGAAAATCGATGGAGGCCGGTGATGGCCCCGGCACAGGCACGCCATTGACTGTGGGAGTTACTATACAGGTCTGTGCACCACCCGGTGCCGACATCCCCCACAAGATGGCCAGCATGCCCATCAAGGCTACCCATCGTCGAGTCAAAGTCAAAGTCCGTTTCATAGTTCGTGAGTTTTGGTTATCGAATGAGTTTATGCACTGCTAACCGTAGGGCACATCCATCCACAGCACAACACTGGCACGGTATTTGCCCCATACCGTGCGAGGACGGTCAGCACATAGCTGACTCGATGGTCCGACTTATATGCGTGGATAGGTGTGAGGCTCAACGCGGAAGCACAATATGTGCCGGCGTTGGCAGGCCTCTTGCCCAGATCTTGTTAGTGCAATCGCTCTCGACAGATGGGGGGCATTCGTCTTTCATCTGCAAAGTTACGTACAGCTGAAGCTATTACACCAAATTTTTTTCCAACTTTTTTACATTTTTTTAACAGTTATGTGTTTTTTACTGCTTTTCCATAATATACATATATGAAAGAGACTAAATTATGCCTTGTCCTCGGGGCACTGACTCTCGCCTTTGCAATCCTCACCGGGGCTTTTGGTGCTCATGTGTTGCAAAATGCCATTACGAACTTCCGAAGTGAGGTGTATGCGACTGCCAATAAGTACCTCTTCGTTCACGGCCTGGCCTTTTTTATTCTGGGCCTCCTCTACAAGCACTATCCACTCCTTCCCATTACCCGCATCTGTACGGGGCTACTCATAGGAGTAGCCTGCTTTTCTCTATCGCTCTATTTATTGTCCGTAAAACCAATCTTGCCCTCCCTACTCGTCACCGTGCTCGGTCCCATAACACCCATTGGAGGCATGCTCTTAACCCTGAGCTGGCTCTACTTAGCCTACGCCGTATGGAGGGCACCACTCCATACTACGGGCAACGATCAATAGCAATAGTTCATCCCAGGCTTGTGAACAAAGGGGTAGCTCCTGCATTGCATTAGGAAAGAACTGCGATCTTTGCAGCGTATCAATGGATTTTATAGCGCATGGCTAAGGAGCAACTCGAGCAGTTTCGCAATTTTTGCATCATCGCACACATCGACCACGGCAAGAGCACGCTGGCGGATCGCCTGCTGGAAAAGACCGGTACCATCCCCGAGCGCCAGCTTCAGGAGCAGACCCTCGACAACATGGATCTCGAACGTGAAAAAGGCATCACCATCAAGAGCCATGCCATCCAAATGCAGTACACCTATCCCTCTACGCAAAAGCAATACACCCTCAACCTCATCGATACCCCGGGGCATGTCGATTTTTCCTACGAAGTCTCTCGAGCCATTGCGGCATGCGAAGGTGCCTTGCTCTTAGTCGACGCTACCCAGGGCATCCAGGCGCAAACCATCTCCAACCTCTACAAAGCGATCGAGCACGACCTCGAAATCATTCCCATCATCAACAAGATCGACATGCCCAATGCCATGATCGAAGAGGTACAAGACCAAATTATCGACCTCATCGGTTGCGCTCGAGAGGATATCCTCCTCACCAGTGCCCGTACAGGTCAGGGTGTCGACGAAGTCCTCCGCGCCATCGTTGAGCGCATCCCCCCACCTGAGGGCGACCCAGAAGCCCCGCTACAAGCGCTCATCTTCGACTCGATGTATAATCCCTTCCGCGGCGTCATCGTCTATTTCCGCATCTTTAACGGCACGCTGCGCAAAAAAGACCGCATCCGTTTTTACAACACCGGCCGAGAATACCAGGCCGAAGAGATCGGCATCCTCCAGCTCGAACGCATTCCTAAGGACCATCTAAGCGCCGGCAATGTCGGGTACGTCATCACTGGCATAAAAGATACGCGCGAAGTCAAAGTCGGCGACACCATCACCGCTGTCGACCGGCCCTGTGACCAGCCTATCCAGGGATTCGAAGAAGTCAAGCCCATGGTCTTTGCGGGAATCTACCCCCTCGACAACGACGATTACGAAGACCTACGCGAATCCCTCGAAAAACTCCAGCTCAACGATGCCGCCCTCGTCTTCGAACCCGAATCATCGGCCGCTCTTGGCTTCGGCTTCCGATGTGGATTTTTGGGCATGCTCCACCTCGAAATCGTCCAAGAGCGTCTCTCTCGAGAGTTTGATATGGAGGTCCTCACTACCATCCCAAATGTGCGCTACCGCGCCAAACTCAAAAACGGCGAGATGATCACCATCCACACTCCCAACGACATGCCGGACCCCGTACACATCGAATACATCGAAGAGCCCTATATCGAAGCCCAGATCATCACCAAAGCAGAATACATCGGCCCCATCATCAAACTCTGCCTCGACAAAAGGGGCACACTCCAACGCCAACACTACTTAACCCCCCACCGCGTCGAACTCAGCTTCGAAATGCCGCTGGCTGAAATCGTCTTCGACTTCTACGACCAGCTCAAATCCATCTCGCGCGGATATGCTTCCTTTGACTATACCCCCCTGGACTACCGAAAGAGCGATCTCGTTAAGCTGGACATACGACTCAACGGCGAAAACGTCGATGCGCTCTCCTCATTGGTGCACCGCTCCAAAGCCCAATCCTTCGGCCGTCAGATCTGTCAAAAACTCAAAGAACTCATCCCCCGACAACAATTCGTCATAGCCATCCAGGCCGCCATTGGAGCCAAAATCATCGCCCGCGAAACCATACCAGCCTTGCGCAAAGACGTCACCGCCAAGTGTTACGGAGGAGATATCACGCGTAAGCGCAAACTCCTCGAAAAACAAAAGAAAGGCAAAAAGAAAATGCGCCAATTCGGCAAGGTCCAGGTACCTCAAAAGGCCTTCATCGAAGTGCTCAAAATCCAGAAATAATCCCGTAATTTTGCACGTCTCCATTGCCCACAATAATTGAAAACTTTGTCGTATGAAATCGTACTTCTCTCAACCACTTTGGATGGCTGCCGTGCTCATGCTGGCGCTTACATCTTGCCAAGGAAGTAGCAGTACAAGGGATGAATCTCTAAAGGACTACACCATCACCTCAATCGGCAACGGATTTCAATATGCCGAAAAACGAGATGCAGAAGGCAATCTCTTAAGCGCAGGCTATTTGTACAACGGCAAAAAGAGTGGCACCTGGACAGAGTACTCCAATGGACGTATCCGCAAAGTAGAGAGCTACATCAACGGCCTACTCAACGGCCCCGTGCTCCACATCAACGATCGCAACGACCTCACCAAAGTAGAACACTACCGCAACGGCAAACTCCATGGATTGGTTGCAGAATACAAATTCTCACGCCCACTGTACGAAATACACTACAAAGACAACCAGCTCCACGGCAAAGCGACCTACTATTTCGACAACAACGGAAAGGTCCAAAAAGTACTCCACTACAAAGACGGCAAGCTTCACGGCGACGTCGACTATTACAACGATCGCGGCGAACACATCATGCATTACGTGTATAAAAATGGTGAAAAAGTCGAAGGGCAAATCCTACAACCCACTACAGAGAAAAAATAACAACATATCCAGTTCCACCACCTCTGCTAATAACGCTCCTGCCAATACCGCAAAAACCGCTCGATTTCTTCCAACGCAAGGCTTCGCTCAGCCATAAGGTGATTGACCATCACACTAAAGATCAACCATCTACCACTGCGACACCGCAAATACCCGCTTAGGCAATACACCCCGCGCAAACTTCCCGTCTTGGCGTACAGCAGTGGTTCGCCACGCGTATCGACCAGTGACCTGTACCGATGTCGAAGTGTGCCCACCCTGCCTGGAGCAGCCATCCAGCGCAGGGCCCTTTCCTGGCCCCATTTGTGCCATATCTGCTCTAACACCCACACCGTATTGGCCGGTGTAGTCTGATTGTACCGCGATAAACCCGAACCATCCACCCAATGCAGACTATCGGGCAATCCCTTGAGCAAATGCGACCTCAAATAGGTCCAAGTAGAATCCCAACATTCCTCACCGCAAACGGCATACTGCGTCATCAACAAGAGCTGCTCCGCAATGAAATTGTCGCTGTAGTACATCATCCGCTTGTACAGCGTATCTAAGGGCAATCTCTTCGCCTCTACATCTGCCAACCACTCCTGCGGACAATTTTCCAGCCATCGATATTGGGAAAAAGTCCTCTCAAAACGATCCCTCCTCCATGCCGAAGCAGCAAACAATGGGATATACACCGTATCTGGATAAATCCATCGCCTGGGGTTGACATAAAATACATTGGCGTATTCTGCCCTGAAGTAGCGACCGTCCAGCGCCGTGTCGATCACAAAACGCAGATGCGTATCCGTTGGATTACAATAAAATGTCCCAGTGCTATCCATCACCACCTTTACGGCATTACCATAGAGGGGCATCCATGAGCGCTCCCGCTGATAGCTATAAGGATAGTCGTCCCACATCCATCCCGCACCAAAGCGCAAGAGGGTATCCGTGCAGTCGATGACGACAGATGACGTATCCAGCCAGCGCAATAAGTCGTGCTCTTCCAAGGGATAACCCACTCCGCGTATCACTGTGGTGTCCTCTAACCGCTTCATGATAAGACCAACCGCAGAATCACCCAGCACCTCCCGCGCCACATACAGGGTGTAAATCTTCGTATTCGATGCGGGTGTAAAATGGTGATGCATCTTTCGGGAAAAGAGCACCTTTTGGCTGAGCGGATCATATACACATACGCCCGTGTGTGCACGATTTAATACGGCGAAGTCCTTCCATAAGCGATGAGCTCCATACGATCGCGAAAATGGCAGGTACGCAGTGCTGCATCCCGATATCGCCACCAAGAGCAATACAAGAGCTACAAGCCTCCCCCAACTCCATCGAAATTTCGTTTTGTGCAAGACATTTCTACATCGTTTCCTGTGACGGGACGCGATTTTGACCCCAATCATAGAGCGCGCATTCATCTACCGAAGAAGTCCTAACGTTTCACACATACACTGCCCAAAAATAGTGTACTGCACGAACTAACTCGCTGAAACCCTCTTCTACCCCTCAGCGGAAAGGGAAATATTGACGTATCTTTGCGGCATAGTATAATTGGAATAACCAGCTACGATGAAATTACTCGTCTGTATCAGTGTCACACCAGAGACCACAGCGCCCATTCGCTTTACCGAAGATGGCCAATCTCTCATCACCGAAGGGATCAACTATATCATCAACCCATACGACGAGTGGTATGCCTTAGTGCGCGCCATCGAATTAAAAGAGCAGCACGGCGGTCAGGTAGACATCGTACACGTCGGGCCGGCCTCGCACGATGTGCTGTTGCGCAAGGCCCTCGCCATTGGTGCCGATGCCGCCTATCGCATTGATCTCCAACCCAAAGACGCCTGGCAAGCCGCCTATCAAATAGCACATTTCGCACAAGACCGCGCCTACGATATCATCTTTGCAGGTAAGGAAACGATCGATTATCAAGGGGCTTTGGTGCCGGGCATGGTAGCCGAAATGCTCCACCTTCCCTTCGCCTCCTTCATCAATTACCTCGAAGTCGAAGGCCAACAAGTCACTGTGCGCTGTGAAATCGAAGGCGGATACGAAGAATACCGCATGCCCATGCCCCTGGTGGTCAGCGCTGCCAAGGGCTTAGCCGAACAGCGCATTCCCAACATGCGCGGCATCATGATGGCCAAACGCAAACCCTTAGAGGTGATTCCTCCTCAGGAAGTGCCCGCCAAATCCGAATGTATCGGCTTTGAAAAACCCCCACAGCGTTCGTCCGTTAAACTCATCGATCCCGACAACGTAGAAGAACTCGTCCGACTCCTCCACGAAGAAGCAAGAGTGATTTAAAGCCACACAACATGATACTCGTCTACATCGAACAAGCCGACAAAAAGATCAAAAAACATAGCCTCGAAGCGCTGACCTTAGCTGCCCAATTGGCCGAAGCTCTCCAGAGCAAAGTGGCTGCCATCGTCATCGGTGAGGTCGACAACCCCGAAATCACTGCCCAATACGGAGCCGATACGACCTATCTCGTCTCTACGACAGAGTCCGATCTCCTCGATACTGCTGCAAGGACCAAGGTATGGAAAAAGCTGGTGGAACACACCGGTGGCTCCATCGTCATTCTTCCCCATAGTGCGGGCGGCAAAGCCATTGCTGGAAGGCTCTCCGTGGCTTTGCAAGCCGACGTCCTCAGTGCAGTATCTCAGTTTGTAGGGCTTGATGGAGAAAAACTCCTCTTCAAGCGCCCCGTCTTTGCGGGTAAAGGCATCGCCACCTGTGCAATCCAAGCCTCCCGAGCAGTCGTCACCCTGCTGCGCAACGCCATTAGCCCTCAAAAACGCGAAAAGCCCTATCGTGCACAGACGATTGCAATTAGCGACGTCCAGCCCACAGTCCAACTTCTACAACGCCAAAAGACACAAGGCAAAGTACCGCTCCCCGAAGCAGAAATCGTCGTCTCGGGCGGTCGTGGCTTAAAGGGCCCCGAAAACTGGCACTTGATTGAAGAGCTCGCCGACGTGCTCGGTGCAGCAACCGCCTGCTCGCGCCCCGTCGCCGACGCCGGTTGGCGCCCCCACAGCGAACACGTCGGCCAAACGGGTATCACCATCAGCCCCAACCTCTACATCGCCATCGGCATCTCCGGGGCCATCCAACACCTCGCTGGCGTCAACAACTCCAAGACCATCGTCGTCATCAACAAAGACCCCGAAGCCCCCTTTTTTAAAGCCGCTGATTACGGCATCGTCGGCGACCTGTTCGAAGTCGTGCCAAAACTAATCGAGGCACTAAAGCGTTATAAGGAAAAACAATAACTGCCCGCTCCCATGGTACAGATGGAAATCATCGCTATCTCCAATACCATCACCCAGACCAATAACTACGCCGTTGTCCTACAGGAGGTCAACGGCAACAGAAGACTCCCCATCGTCATCGGCGGCTTCGAAGCACAATCCATCGCCATTGCCCTCGAAGGCATGCGCCCCAATAGACCCCTCACCCACGACCTCCTCAAAAACGTCATGCTCACCTTCGACATCCACCTCGAAAAAGTCATCATCAACAAACTCATCGAAGGCATCTTCCACGCCTGCCTCATCTGCAACAAAGACGGCCAAATCTACGAAATCGACTCCCGCACTTCCGATGCCATCGCTCTCGCCCTGCGCTTTAACGTACCCATCTACGCCCGCGAAGAAGTGCTCAGCGAAGCTGCCATCACCGTCAACACCCCTGAAGAAGGTACCTCTTCCACCAGCGAAAGAGAAAATACACCCACCAACCGCCCCGAAGATATTTCCCGCCTCAACACGGCCGAACTCGAAAAACTCCTCAAAAAATGCATCGAGGATGAAAATTACGAAATGGCCGCCATCGTACGCGACGAGATAAAACGACGCCAGGAAAACAACGATTGAACCCCCTATCTCCCCCTATCCCAAAGCAGTATTTTCTCCTCTTTGCATAAAATCGCACACCCTACTCACTTCCGATTTTTTTCATATTTTTGTGATTCAAATGTATTTGTATCTGTGTATGAAATGGTTGTACCGATACGGCACCGCACAGCCCCTCCTCACTATCCTCATCAGCGTATTGTGGATCTCAACAGGGTTGAGCCAGCTCCCCAAATTTCGCCCACATTACTTCCAAAGCGATACGATTGAACACGGTGTGAGCTCCTCGCTACACGTCGGCATTGGCGATATCAATGGCGACCTGTTGGACGACATCGTCATAAGCGACCAGGGACGCACGCTCCACGTGTTTTATCAAATGGGAGACGGCAAGGGCTTCATCAAAGGCCCCGTCCTTCCTGTGTCCCATCCACCGTTTTATACCTTGGCGATTGCAGATTTTGACGCCAACTACCGAGAGGATATCTTCCTGGGCAACTACCACAATCCCCACCAACTCCTCCTCAACCCCGCATATCCTAACTACCAACGTATACGCATCCCTGCCGACAACACCTATCCGCAATCCATTGCCGTGGCCGACTACGACCACAACGGATGGCTCGACCTCTTCATCGCCAACGATATCGCAGCTAACACTTTTCTCTTTCAAGACAGTGCGGCATCCTTCCGCAAAGAAACTTCGTTTTTGCGCGCCCCTGAGGAGTTTCTCCACGCTGCCGGCAACTACGGCGTAGCCCTCACCGATGTCAACGGCGATCATCGCCTCGACCTCTACATCGCCAAATGCTTCCCCGGCGAAAACGACTCCACGAGCCCCCTGCGACTTAACCAACTCTACCTCCAGGACTCCTCTGGTCGCTATGTTTTGGATAGCGCAAACCACTGGCAACTCCAATTCGGAGCCCAATCCTGGACAGCCAACTTCGGTGACCTTGACAACGATGGCGACTTCGATGCCCTGGTGACCCATCACGACCGAGCTTCTTATGTACTCGAAAACACAGGAAACCACTTCGTCCGTAGGGACCAAAGCGCCAACATTCATATCGACGACTATCCCATCCAATCCGTGCTCTACGATATCGACAACAACGGCTATTTAGACATCGTCATCGGAGGTTTCCCGGCGTATATCTATCTCAACTTTGGCAATTGGCATTTTCGACCGCTGCTTCATGCCTATGATCTCTACCCTCCCTCTTCACTGACCGTAGGTGATCTCAACAACGACGGTTTTGCCGACATCCTGACCAACCACTACCTCGAAAGCCAAGCTATCCTCCCCGACCGCGTGTTTTTCAACAGCCCCAACGACAACCATTTCATACGTATACGCCTCATAGCACCGCCTCCCAATACCGACGCCATCGGATCGATCGTCCGCCTAAAAAGCGGTGGGCAATGGCAAATGCGCCTGGTCGAATCCGGTATCGGCTACGGCATAGCCAACAGCACGATACTCCACTTCGGCCTCGGCTCCGCATCCGTCGTCGACTCGCTGGTCATCTACTGGCACGACGGCGACACGACCCTTTACACACACCTACAAGCCGACGGTACATGGATATTGCCCAAACGAGATACACAATGTGCCCAATTTCTCTCCCCACATGATGTCGTCACCTACGACATCTGTCCCAGCGACTCCGTCGTGCTCAGCATACCCAAAGGGGCAAAACTGCTGTATTGGTCAGGCCTCGTGGATACATCTGCCTCTATTACCGTACGTCGCACGGCAAACTATCGGGCATTCTACCGGGATAGCTCCGGATGCCTGCGGTATAGTCCGCTCTACGTCGTCCGCCAAAATCCCATAGGTACACCGGAAGTAGACTTACCCGTGAAATTCCATGTCTGCACAGGTACTGAACTCGTAGCCATCCGGCGGGATAGCAATCTGCTCTGGTGGAACACCTTTGACGTCGATACACTGCGTATCAATAGCGACACCTCACTGTGGTTTTCCTATCACCATG
>WFXH01000099.1 GCA_015490715.1 Saprospiraceae bacterium
GACCTTGTCGATACTGCTATCTGGTTTGATATTGAGTTGAAGACCATCTATTACAATCCATACCTTCTCATAGAAAATCTATCCTGCGGGGATGATTTGATGTTTGAAATCTTTGACTCGGCGCCCACAAATGGCAAAATTCCGACACCGATTCGTTCGAAAAACCTGAGAAGAGGCGCAACGAAAATATCGCTGCAGGGGCTCGTGCCGGATCGTCGGTATTTCCTTCGCATATACAGCAGTAGGGAGGGCATAGGGCGTTTTAAACTTTTCTACGGAGGCGAGTATTATGCCGTACCTTGTCATCAGGAGGTAAACATCCATAATGCCGAGCGCACGCCGGCCGTGATCGTGCTAAAGCAGTACGAGCAGGAGCGCTGTATTGACGACTGCACGGAGTATTGTCGGCGTCAAGTGCCGCGTTTTCGCAGTGCGTTCCTCTCCCGTAAGATCAAGCATTATGTAATACGCTCACCCCTCCCAGGAGAATTAGTCCAGGTTTCCCTCAGTTCGGCGGATCCAGTGTATCTCGAGCTGTGTGGAGTGGAGCGTTCGACGGGGCGTATCTATAAGATTGCCGGACAGTCCAATCGCTTTGGGGACATAGATCTTCGGTATGTCCCCATTCACGCATTTGAGAAGCTGTACGTTTCTGTGTATGGTCTTTCGTATGAAATCGTACACTATCGACTCTGTGTCGAGTACTTGCCCTTCAGGAACAGCTGTGTGGATTACGACATGCCTGGCGACAGCTTGATGGTCGTCGCTACATCGATGGGGTCTCCACATGAAGGGCCTTTTGTGCCGGGGGAGATCATCACGTTTAAATACGTCTTACGGCGGTGGGTGCCGGTGCGCGACAACTGGCCACACGCATTTGCCGTGACTCTTAGTGGGCCGTGGGATGTGTATACCGATACGATGGACAATCCTCTCGCCGAAGTAATAGAGCGCGCCAATAGGCAATACGGTTATGTATGGATCGAGTCCGACTCCTCCGAAGTCTTTCAATATGATGTGCCGGTGCGTTTTGTGGGACGGGGGTTGTATCCCTTGGCGGAGACACTGCCGTACGATCAGGAGTTTTCTATGGGATGGGGTATACGCCCGAAGTACAGCGTCTTTCGTGCAGATTCTCCTCTGATAGAGCTGATGTTCCAGCTCAAGGTGCCCGACTCGCTGGATTGCGTCGACAGCATTGGAGCAGGACTGCAAGTGCGCATTTTTACGGACCACCAGACGGGTAGCTATAGTGTGAGTGGATGTACGGACAACGTAATGGAAACATCCTTTGTCATCAAATGTTGCCCCTCTGGGGATACCCTCTATGCCCTCGTCGATGATGTATGCCGGGGAGATAGCTTGGAAATACGCATTCATCACGGGATGTTGGATACGCCGATCTATGTGCGGAAATACAGGGTAGATGGATCCTTTACCACCTATCGTGTTGATAGTGCCTCTTTGCACATACCGGTGGAGCACGTAGACTGGAATGCGGAGAACTTTGGCCGGGTAGCGGTGTTTTCCACTGCGCCCTTGGCGCGTGCATGTCGAGACACCCTCTGGTACAGCTATCGCGTGTGGGAGCCCCCTGCCATTGAAGTGGTAGACACGGTGGAACGATGTATAGGGGATACCATAGTGCTGGAGCAGCTGTTGGAGCAAAGTCAAGAGGCATGGGGGGCGGGATTTGCAGCATCTAATGAGGGCATAGTGCAATGGACGGGTAGCGGTGTGCAAATTGATGAGGTAGGGAATAGGGGGATCGTACAGAGTGCAGAGGGGTATGTGGTGGCAGAGCGCAGCGATGCAAGGGGCTGTCGAAGTACGGATACCGTACAGGTTGTGGGACATGCGCCTCAGGTGCGCTTTGCTGATTTAAGGGAAGAATATCGCATCTGTCGCGGCGATCGCAGCATCGATCTACATTGGAAGGCTTCGGATCAACCGCAGTGGCAGCTCCCCGATGGATCGGTCGTCGACGGGGAAAAGCTGTCGGCATCGGAGCCCGGCCAATATCGATTGATATTGGTCGATAGCAGAGGCTGCAGGGCAGCCCGTTCCTTTCGCATCATCAATGCCAATATTCCCGATACCGTATGGCTTGATCCGTGCACGCTCGATGAAGGCGAACTCCATCGGCTGGTTCGCACCGCTGAGTCAACAGTCGACTCGTGCACTCCGAAGCAGGTGTATCGGATTCGGGACGATGCTGATTGTAACCAGGTGTGTCGTCAAAAACTTCGGTTGCTGCCCAACCCCGTGCAACAGCAGGTCCATCTGCTCAGTCTCTTTGACGAGGCGGTGGATTACCTCGTGTACGACGACCATTGGCGTATCTACAAGACGGGTGTATTGTATCCCGGTGTCAATCGGTTGGACGTACCGCAGGTACCGGCAAATCTCTACGTGTATGTACGTACACGGCAGTGTCGGGTCGTCAAGAAACTCACAGTCATAAAATAACGTAGTTATGAAAAGACAATGGATTATCGGTGTACTGCTCCAGCTGGTATGGATGGGTTACTTTCCGCTTGCCCTTTTTGCCCAGATAGAAGTGGGAAAAAACAACAACGTGGGTATTCGCATGCCCGAGCAACCCCGTGTGACGCTGAGTCTGGATAATAGAGAGGGGAGTAATTCTAAAAACTTAATTAACATTGAATGCAATGCCAAGCATCTACACTACAAGATTAATCGCTTTAGAGATACTTTATATAACATCCGTTTGAAGAGCTTTAGCAATGTAAAGTACGGCACTTCATATTTGTACAACATTTCAGGTAAACTTTATGATACAGCTGGTCGAAACACTTCATGGCATGTAAGAAGATATCGTTTAGGAATACATAATGAAGTGCGAGTCTTTGGTTTAAATGAAAGTTATCCATCTATTGTTACATCCAATAGTGTAATGCGGTATTTTGGTATGCGCAATTGGATGTTTCTTTATGGTAATCCTAATATTATTCAATCTCGCCAAGAGGTGTTTGGTATAACCAATTTTTTACATACATACAGGGGAAAGCCAAATATCGCAATTGGTTTTAATAATCATGTACGATCATCTCCACCCAATACACCCGTAAATCACTACGGAATTTACAACAGTCTCATTACGAGGGTTTCCTATGATACAGTTCCCGGAACAGCCCCTGTAGCCCTTTATTCTGAGATTATAAGTGGTGGTGGGGAGTATGGTGGGCGCCGCTATGCGGGCTATTTTGTCGGCGATGTCAAAATCGAAAATACCCTCTACGTCGACAACATCCAATTGATCAGTGATCAGCGACTCAAGCGCAATATCGCCGATATTCCCAACGCATTGAGCATCATCCAGAGCCTTCATCCCGTCAGCTTCTTCTATGTCGACAGCATCTCCTTCCGACACTATTTCCCCCAAGGTAAACAATACGGGTTGATCGCCCAGGAAGTGGAAAATGTCGTGCCCGAACTGGTCGACAATGCCGTGTTTGTCCATAGCTTGCGCGAAGTGGAGGTGGTCGACAGCACCGGTGCAGTAGTCGACTTTGCCTACGAACGCGACCCCGATGTGCACTACAAGTCCCTCAACTACGTCCAGCTGATTCCCCTGCTGATCAAGGCCATTCAGGAACAACAACAACAAATCGACTCCCTCAAGGCGCAAGTCCAACAGCTCAGACAACAATTAAAGAAGTAATACAATGCTGCGCCTCTACTGTTTTGCGCTCGCAGTGTCGCTTGTCCTCGGCCATCTGTATGGCCAAGAGCAATACGCCCATCTGGTGCTCAACAACCCGCAGGATAAATACATCCACCTGACGGCGACGAGCTTTATGAAGTACGGCGTGGTCAATACCGACGATGGCCAGGAGCACTTTCTGCGATTTTTTCAGGTGCCGCCGGACAGTATCGCCTATGTCAAAGCCCAACTCAGCCCCCTGACAGACAACGATGTGCTCATGGCTCTTTACGATCCCAATTCCGATGGATATTATGGTTTTTGGTTTCGCAACGACTCGTGCTATTACTACCACGATAAGACCTTCCATTTCATGCATCTCTATGCCCTCAACGACACGTTTGAAATCGTGCGGTGTGGGCGGGACTATTCCTACAGGAAAAACGGCACGGAAGACTTCGTCTTCACCAAGCCCGTACAGGATCCCATGGAAGTGATCGTGCGCAACACCTTTGCCAATCACGCGACGGGCTATATCGAATACGGCTTTTTGGACACCTGTTCAATTTCCACGATCCAAACGTCGAATTTTTACGAGCTAAATATTCTTCCGAGTGGTTCTTATGCGATTGTCTCGAGCGATACCCTGTACTTTCGTGTGACTACATCATATCAGGTCGTGCCCGGAAAGAGCGAATATCTCTATTGGACCTTGTACGACCACATGCATTATGAAATTGCCACCGATTCGATAAAAAACAACTACGGCAGTAACATCTATGCCATCGATCTGACGCCGTATAGCTTAGATGGAAATGTACTGTACGAGCTTGAGGTCTACCATTTAAACAAGGAGCGTACCTATCTCTTTCGATTCAAGATATTAAAGTGATGCGGATGAGAGGTATGGTGTGTGTCTACATATCGACCTGGATATTGGCCTGTACGGTACAACAAAAGCCTGTACAGAGGGCTATGGGGCCGATGCGGGATTGTGGCTTGGAGGTGGATCTCGAACCCGTAGAAGTAATAGATTATCGCGGCGATGCTACTGCAGGTACAGAAATGAAGGTATCGCGCAAGTTGAATCAAACAGGAGCTATCGGGATTGCGCGCTACAAGCCATCGGTGTATATGGCTTATCTCCAGCATGGGCGAATTCCGGTGGACCGGGATTCGCTGCGGCGATTGATGGACTCGTTTGAGGACAACATTTATATGGAAGTATTGCTTCCTCGTGCGCTTGTAGCGGATTTATATCCCGAGCCATATCTGCGGAGGTCTTTTACGCTTTGGCAAGAAGGGGCGGCAGTTATGCCTTCCATGGTGCATGTAGAGTCTACCATGAACCTTACGCCGTACTATTTAATACATCTGATGTTTCCTCGGCGTGTGCACGATCCGGAGTACTACCTGCTGACCATCAGTGGTAAGTACTTCGCTGTGGCAGCAAAATTTGATGAAATCGATGAGGGGTGTCTTTTAAAAAAATTGCAAACGAGTAAAGCGATAGGCATATGATGTTGAACAAGAGCGGGAGGCGTCGAGCAGCAGCATTGCTCACTTTGGTGATGGTCATAGACGTATTGTCGCCAGTACTCAGCTATGGGGCTACGTCGGGGCCCCAACAGCCGGAATTTGCGAGTTTTACCCCTGTCGATGTCACCGACATGGTGGATCCCTTTACGGGGGATTTGAAGTACAGCATACCGCTGCTGACGGTGCCCGGCATCAATGGCTTTGACTATCCGATCAATTTGTTTTATAACCCGCCGACCAATATGGAAGAAGAGGCCAGCTTTGTGGGCTATGGCTGGAATCTCGGAATAGGCGCCATCACGCGGATGGTCGACGTCATCCCCGATGACTTTGCTGGTGACGAGCTGCGGGAGAGGACCGATATGCGCAAGGATTGGACGGTGGGCTATATGGCTACTGTCAGTGCCGGTGACATAGAGGTGTTGGGGCTGGAGCTTGAAAAACTGCACTTGGAGGCTAATGTGGCGCTCACAGGGGTGTTTAGTTACAACAATCACTTGGGTTTTGGTGTGCGCTTTGCGCTGAGCAATTCCTTAGGAGCTTCGATTTTTGCGCCCGAAAAGAAGGAGTATTATCCCAAAATTGGGCTCAATGCCGTCAGCGAAATCAGTGCGAGTAATCTCGATGGCACCTCGTGGAATGCCAACCTTTCCCTCTCTGCTCGAAAGAATATGTACAAGCTCGGACTGGGCTATAGCAAGAGCTATCTCTCGTCGCGCGGCATAGTAGACTCCTACTTCGATTGGGCGCATCCCGACAAGCATTGGGCTGCGCTGCGCGTGATGTACACCACGCGCCCGTTGAGTTTTCCCTTCATCGCGCAGGAGTACACGGGCTTCAATATACAGCTCAGTAATAAGGCTGGCGTCGAATTGCCCATACCGACCACCATCGGTGCCCAAATAGGGGGATTCTATCGGGAGACGAAGTTGAAGTACAAAAACCAGTGGGTGCGCTATCCGCTCTTTGGCTCGATGTATTTAGAGCGCGCTG
Organism: Saprospiraceae bacterium; assembly: GCA_015490715.1. Lineage (GTDB taxonomy): Bacteria > Bacteroidota > Bacteroidia > Chitinophagales > Saprospiraceae > S141-43. The sequence goes on from WFXH01000099.1 coordinate 6,200, forward strand.
GGCGCTACGACAATGCCCTCTACGATTACAAGTCGGAGAAGGAAGCCATGTTGCGCGCCAATCAGCTCAACTTAGGCGCGCCCTTTGCCGCGCCCGACATGTTTGTCGTCTCGGCTCAGGGATTGAGTGGCACCTTTGTCGGCTATCGAGGGGATGTAGGCGTGTACTACGACAATGCACGTACCTCGTCATCGAGTGGAGTGACGGTATCGATCGAAGGGGCGGCGGGCGCCTATGCCAAGGTAGGCGTCGACGTCGAGGTCGCCCACACGGTCAGCGACAACAATGCGAAGAGCTCCAAGCTGGCTAAAACGCTCAGCTTCGGCTTTAAGGGCAACACCGAGCAGACCGTCTACGAACCGTTTGCGTTTAAGTTTTTGTTTGAACCCACCGGCGAGCTGGTCGACTTCCAAAGCGGTAAAAATCCCGAAATACCGTACAACAAGATTCGGTATACCTACATGGGATACGACAAGCCCGTGTCGCTGCGCAAGTCGAAGGGCTCGTCGATTGAAATCTTTGGCAAGAAGATCTATCCCAACCCGAATCTATCCGATGAGGTGGTGGATGTCGATCTCAAGCCGGTGTCGATAGGGGAGGGCAAGCGGGGAGCGCGCATCCCGCGCAGCAAGCTCATCGAACACTACACCAATGCCGAGCTGAAAAAGATGGACGGCCGGCTCGTGCCCGAAATGCGCGTGCGCACCTTTCAGATGTACTTCGATACGGTCTTTCCCTATACCGCACATGTGGTGCCTGATTCGACCATTGCGCTGCGCGACTTTGGGAACAAAAAACTCTCCGCCTTTGCGGTGGTAGATGAAATGGGCAAGCGCTGGAACTTTGGCCTTCCCGTCGTCAATTACGTCGAGCGCGATGTGCAGTTCAGCTTTTGGGATGCCGATGCCGCCAACAATTGTCGCAAGGTGGTCACCAACATCGTCGCCAACCCCGAAGACGGATGTGCGAGCCGCCGCATCGATTACAAGATGAGTGAAAAGGGCATTCAGCGATCGCGAGATTTTCTCAACATACGCGAAACCCCCGCCTACGCCAAGAGCTTCTTGTTGACCTCTATCCTCGGCCCCAATTACGTCGATCTCAACGACAACGGTCCCGACTATGCCGACAAGGGCAATTGGATACGCTTTGACTACGTGCGCGTGACCAACGATGTCATCAAGTACAAATGGCGCACGCCCTTCTTTGGAGCGCTCTATCAAAAGGGCAGCAACAGTTTTAAGGAAGATGATCAGGCGTTTTTCAAGTACGGTGAGCGCGAGGTCTATCAAATACGTCAGATCGTCACGCCGACGCACAAGGCCGTGTTTTATTACTCACCGCGATTGGACAACCTCGGTGCGGTGTGCTGGCTGCAAGTGCCGCAAGATTTCAACTCCACAGCTATACGGCCTGCCCTTTCGGTCAAACTCGACAGCATCGTACTGTACGCGGGCAACGACTACACCTCCAACCACTTTGAGAAGATCAAAAAGGTGGGCTTTTGCTACGATTATTCGTCGTGGCCGGGCGCTCCCAACGTCGTCCAAGTACAGGGCCAGACCGTGGGCAAGTTGACCTTGCGCAAGCTGTGGTTTGAAAACTACCAGTCCAAGCGGGGAGCCTTTACGCCCTACGAATTTAATTATTATGAGGGCCCCCAAGCGCCGAGCTATGATCCCATGGTGCACGCGCAAGACCGATGGGGAGTGTACTATCCCTTTAGCGACCAATGTGCGTTGGCACGGGCGCCCTATACGCCGCAGTTCGATCCGAAAAAAGCACCCAGGACCTTCAAAGAGGAGATGGATCGGGCGGCGCGGTGGTACTTACTCAAGAGTGTGCGATTGCCCTCGGGAGCCATCATTGAGATCGAGTACGAGCGCGACGACTACGCTTGGGTAGGGGATCGGGTAGCCGGGCAGATGTTTCGCATCGCCGGCTTTCAAGACCCTGCCGGGGGCAATACTTCTCAGATCGACCGCATCCCCGTCGATGCCGACCTCCAAGACGACATCAAGATATACTTCGCCCTCGAAGAGCCCATTGCGGCCAACGATCCGCTGAAGATGGCCAAGTTGGCGCGCTATTTCGAAGGGTTGTACTACGGCGAAGACGGCAAGCAGGTGTTTTTTAAGCTCCAATCCCATCTGTTGGGCCCCGACGATCCTACGGTCGAAGACGTCTCCGGCTACGGATTTTTGGACTCCTACGGCTTTGGCGTGCCCAATGGAGGGAAGCACTACTACGCCTATTTCAAGTTGAAACCCGTATCCGTAAAGGTCAAGGGCAAGCATTACCACCCCTTTCTCGTACACGCCTGGCAGAATTTAAAGCAGGTCTATCGCAGATTGCTCTTCGACAAGGACTTTGACGATCCCCAAAAAGAGGAGGAGAAGCTCGAGTTGATCTGGGCGGTGATTGAGGCTCTGGCGCAGTTTCGCGATGGCATACTGGGCTATTACACCAAGTGTATTAAAGAGCAGCGCGGTGCGCGGATCGACTTAGACGCCTCCTATGTGCGCCTGTCGACGCCGGATCAGAGGAAGTACGGGGGCGGGGTGCGCGTCAAGAAGATTGCGCTCACCAACGTCGCTCCCGGCTTTGATCCCACGCC
>WFXH01000100.1 GCA_015490715.1 Saprospiraceae bacterium
ATCATTCTAATCATGATCGCAACCGTGCGCGAGCTCTTCGGCAAGGGCACCATCATGGGATGGAAAATCATCGGCCCCACCAGCGAATACCTCCTCAACACCACCAGCCTCTCATGGCTCAGCTGGTACCAGCCCAACAACCTCATGGTGTTGTTTCCCTCCGCCATGTTCGTCTTAGGGATCATCATCTGGCTCCACCGTAGCTGGAATCGAAAACTCATCGATGTCTCATAAAATCCACGAACTTATGGATCTGCTCAACATCTTCATAAAATCCGCCTTTATCGAAAACCTGGCACTGGCCTATTTCCTCGGCATGTGCTCCTACCTGGCCGTTTCGAAGACCGTGCGCACCGCCTTCGGGCTAGGATTGGCCGTCATCTTCGTCTTAGGCATTACCATACCCATCAACTGGCTCATTGACCACTATCTACTGTCGGAAAACGGCCTCTTTGGCATGGACCTGACTTTTCTGCGTTTTATACTCTTCATCGCCGTCATTGCCTCCATGGTGCAGTTAGTTGAAATGGTCGTCGAACGCTTCTCGCCGACGCTGTACAACGCCTTGGGCATCTTCCTGCCCTTGATTACGGTCAACTGCGCCATCCTCGGGGGATCCCTCTTCATGATCTCCAAGGAGTACAACTTTGCCGAATCCGTGGCATTCGGCCTGGGTGGAGGCTTCGGGTGGTTTCTCGCAATCGTCGCCATAGCAGCTATACGCGAAAAAATACGCTACTCCAATGTGCCCGCCCCGCTGCGAGGTTTGGGCATCGCCTTCATCATCACCGGCTTTATGGGCATGTCGTTTATGGCTTTGATGGGCATCGATCCCGCAGCATTGATCAAATAATTTCAAAGCTTTCGCAGATGAACCTGATCATCGCATCCCTTATCGTCTTTTCGCTGACCATCTTGGTGCTTACACTCGTACTCATCCTGGCACGCCAAAAGCTCATGCCTCAGGGTAAAGTCAAGGTCATCATCAACGGCGAAAAAGAGCTCGCCGTAGAGCCCGGCGTGAGCTTGCTCACCGCCTTGAGCAACAACGGCATTTTCCTACCCTCAGCTTGTGGCGGTGGCGGCACCTGTGCCATGTGTCGCTGTAAGGTACTCGAGGGCGGAGGCGATGTGCTGCCCACCGAACTCAATCACCTCTCCCGAAAAGAAGTACAAGAACACGTCCGCCTCGCCTGCCAGGTCAAAGTGCGCCAAGACCTCAAAATCGAAGTGCCACCCGAAGTATTCGGCATCAAAAAATGGGAATGCGAAGTCCTCTCCAACTACAACGTCGCCTCCTTCATCAAAGAATTCGTCGTCAAACTTCCCGAAGGCGAAGAACTCAAATTCCAGGCAGGCGACTACATCCAGATCGACGTACCTCCGATAACCGTCGATTTCAAGGATATCGACATCACAGCACATCCCAAATACCACAAACGCCCCGACGAATTCCAAACCGAATGGGATAAGTACGACCTGTGGTCGCTTAAGATGGTCAACGAAGAGCCCATCTTTCGCGCTTACTCCATGGCCAACCACCCCGCCGAGGGCAATATCATTATGCTCAACGTCCGCATCGCCACCCCTCCGTGGGATCGCGAGCGCAACCGCTGGATGGACGTCCCGCCAGGCAAGTGCTCCTCCTACATCTTTAGCCGCAAACCCGGCGACAAAGTGAAAATCTCCGGTCCGTACGGCGAGTTTCACATCAACCTCAACTCCAAACGCGAAATGCTCTACATCGGCGGCGGAGCAGGTATGGCCCCCCTGCGATCCCACATCTTCCATCTCTTCAAAACCCTCAAAATGCGCGACCGAAAAGTGTCCTTCTGGTACGGCGGTCGCACCCGACGCGAACTGTTTTACATCGAAGACTTCCGCGAAATCGAAAGAGAATTCGACAACTTCCGATTTTTCGTCTCCCTCGACAACCCCCTGCCCGAAGACAACTGGAAAGTCAAAGAGCATATCGACGCCCCCGGCGACGGATTCGTCGGCTACATCATGCCCGTCGTCTACGAATACTACCTCAAAAATCACCCCGAACCCGAAGAAATTGAGTACTATTTCTGCGGTCCACCCGCCATGAATGCCTCCGTCTTGCGTACCCTCGACGAGCTCGGCGTGCCCGAAGATCAAATCTACTTCGACGACTTCGGTGGTTAAACCAATCCAGTATGGACCTCAAGGGTAAAATCGCCGTCATTACGGGTATCAGCCACGGCATCGGCCGCGCCACAGCACAACAGCTCCTCGACGATGGCGCCACTGTCGTCGGCTGGGGCATCACCGAGCCCGACTACCAACACCCTCTCCTCCACTTTATCCCAACCGATATACGAGACTACCAACAGGTCCAAAACGCCGCTCAACAAACGCTCCAAACCATCGGTACACCCGATTTCTTGATCAATAATGCCGGGGTGGGCTACTTCGTCGATATCGAAGAGACCTCACTTCAACAATGGCATGAAATGTTTGACGTCAACGTACACGGCGTCTTTTACTGCCTCAAAACCCTACTGCCCGCTATGAAGCGCCGCGGCCAGGGCCATATCGTCAACATCTCCTCCATCGCAGGCCTCACCGGCATCCCACAGATGAGTGCCTACTGCGCCACAAAATACGCCATCACCGGGCTGAGCGATGCCCTCTTTAAAGAACTCCGCCAGTACGGTATTAAAGTCACCTGCGTCCACCCGGGCTCCGTAAAGACGTCCTTCTTCGACCGCATTCCCCACGTCGAGCCCGCCGACTACATGATGCAACCCGAAGAAGTAGCCCGTCAAATCCTCCGGGCATTGAAGACTTCGGACAATTTCCTCATCAATACCATCGTATTTCGCCCGCTCAAGACCGAGTAATATACCAGCGGACGAGCCCATCAGTTGAAAAGCGGCGGATAGATCAACAAGAAGGTCGGAACTTCAGCTACAAATCGAACAGGGCTATCGAGCGCCTCCATGAGGTACGCTCCGCGCATAATCCCAATCGGCGATTGGATGTGCACCCACGAGCCGTAATGAAAACACCCACCCCGCTCAATGACGGGCTGCATACCTACCACACCAACTCCCTTGACTTCAAAACACATGCCCGGCCGACTCTCCACAATCCACCTCCGTCCGAGCAAGCGTACATCCTCCCCGCGGCAATTGCATATCCCTATCCAATACCGAAAGGCATAAATGCCTTTTGACACGATAGAACGAGCAGGCCAAAATTCCACTTCCACCTCGATACGTATGCCCTGTGAAATGCGCACAATACCCATCCGCCAACCATTTTATACCCTAACCGCACACCGACATAACAAATGTAATACAACGCAGCACAACGCAAACAATTCACCCACCGTAGTCGCACTGCCCAATCCAAAAATATTGTAAATTTACCCAACGATTAAAAACCCCTGAAAATGCAAATCAAAACCCTCGAAGAATACCTCGATACCTACCGCAGAAGTGTGGAAGATCCCATCGGTTTCTGGAGTGAAATTGCGAGCCATTTTCTTTGGAAACAGCCCTGGCAGAGGGTGCTCGACTACGATTGGGACAAACCCGAATTTCGGTGGTTTGACGGGGCGAAGCTCAACATTACGGAAAACTGCCTCGACCGCCACTTAGCTACCCAAGCCGATAAGCCCGCTATCATCTGGGAGCCCAACGACCCCAACGAGCCCAACCGCGTGTTGACCTATCGCGAGCTCCATCAGGAGGTGTGCCGTCTGGCCAACGCCTTGAAGTCGATGGGTGTCCAAAAAGGCGATCGCGTGTGCATCTATCTACCCATGATACCCGAACTGGCCATAGCCGTCTTGGCCTGCGCACGGATCGGCGCCATTCACTCGGTGGTCTTCGCGGGATTTTCCTCCCGATCGCTGGCCACGCGCATCGACGATGCCCAATGCAAGTTGCTCCTCACCGCCGACGGCAGCTTTCGAGGGGATAAAATCATACCTCTCAAGGAGATCGCCGACAGAGCACTCGAAATGTCCGAAACTCAGTGTGTCGAAAAAGTACTGGTCTATCGACGCACGGGCTCCGACATATCGCTCCAAGAAGGGCGCGACTATTGGTGGCATGAAATGGTTGGACAAGCAGATACTCATTGCCCCGCCGAAGTCATGGACGCCGAAGATCCCCTCTTCATCCTATACACTTCGGGCTCAACGGGCAAGCCCAAGGGCATCTTGCACACCACCGCGGGATATATGGTCTACACGACCTATTCCTTTCTCAATGTTTTCCAGTATAGCGGCGACGACATCTATTGGTGTACGGCCGACATCGGCTGGATTACAGGCCATAGCTACATCGTCTACGGTCCTCTATCCGCTGGAGCGACGACGGTGATGTTTGAAGGCGTGCCAACCTATCCCGACGCCGGACGCTTTTGGGCTGTGGTGGAAAAATACCGCGTCAATCAGTTTTATACCGCCCCCACCGCCATTCGCGCCTTGATGAAATTTCCACTCGATTTCGTACAGCGCTACGATCTGAGCTCCCTCAAAGTCATAGGTACCGTAGGCGAACCCATCAACGAGGAGGCCTGGATCTGGTACAAAAAACACGTCGGCAACGCCAAAGTGCCCATCGTCGACACGTGGTGGCAGACCGAAACGGGAGGCATCCTGATTACAACCCTTCCCGATGTGCTGCTCGACCGCCCCACCTTTGCCGGCAAACCCCTCCCCGGCATCCAACCCATCCTCTTTGACGACGATGCCCGGGTCGTCGAGGGATTCCCCGCCTCCGGAAAACTCGGCATACGGTTTCCGTGGCCCTCGATGGCGCGGACCATCTGGGGCGACCACCAGCGCTACAAAGAGACCTACTTCCGCTATCCGCAGCGCTACTTCACCGGCGACGGTGCCCTGCGCGACGAACACAATTACTACCGTATCACCGGCCGTATCGACGACATCATCATCGTATCCGGTCACAACCTCGGCACAGCCCCTATCGAAGACGTCATCAATACTCATCCCAACGTGGTGGAATCCGCCATCGTGGGATTCCCCCATCCCGTCAAAGGCAACGCCCTCTTTGCCTTCATCATACTCAAACAGACTCCCGAAGACACTGCAGCCCTCGCCGAAGAAATCAACCAGCTCATCGCCCGCGAAATCGGTCCCATCGCCAAATGCGACAAAATCGCCTTCGTCCCCGGCCTGCCCAAAACCCGCAGCGGTAAAATCATGCGGCGTATCTTGCGCAAAATCGCCGCCGGCCAAACCGATGACTTCGGCGATACCTCCACCCTGCTCAACCCCGAAGTAGTCGAACAAATCCAAAAGACCGTACAACAGCTATAACGCTGTGCCCTCAACCGCACGATTGCGCCCCTGCCTCGTTGTCTTCTGCCACAGAGAAAACATACAGGCGTTATGGGGTCGATTGCCCCAACCTATGAAGCAGCTCGCCTATCTTTGACGCTGTGGTATCCCAGCTGAACTTCCGCCGCTGTTTTCGGCCCTCCTCAATGAGCCTGGCTCGCGTAGCAGGGTCTTCCACCTCGTGCATAGCGCGTGCGATTTCATCCACAGCATGCGGATCGACATACAAGGCCGCCTCGCCAGCCACCTCTGGCATCGACGACACATCAGATGTAATGACGGGCACCTCACAATGCATCGCCTCCAAAATGGGCACACCAAAACCCTCAAAATACGACGGATAAAGCGAAGCAAATGCGGCACCCGTCACCGCTGCCAACTCTCGCTCCGCTAAATACCCAGTAAAAATCACCTCTTCCCTATATTGCATGTTGCGATAGATCTCTTCCAATCGTCGCGTATGCCATGCCCTGCGACCTACAATCACCAGTCGATCGACCATGCCTCCCCTCTGACGGTACACATCATAGGCTAAGAGTAAATTTTCCGCATTTTTCCGCGGATGTAGGGCACTGACGAAGAGAAAATACGGCCTGCCACTACTATACATATTGCGCACGCGAGCGATTTCCCCCTCAGATAGCGGAACAAACGACTCCCGACAGCCATTGTACGCCACCGCTAATTGACGAACGTATTCCGGGAAGTGCCGCTCGATATCCGCCGCCGTGGCACGACTCACCGCCACGACAACATCCGCTCGGCGCAAATACCTCGGCACATAGCGCCGATAGTACCATAGCGTAGTCCGTGGAATGAAATCGGGATAGTGCAAATAGGCCAAATCGTGCATCACCATCAATTGCGGCAGCTCCGCTCGCAAGCTCAAATATCCATCAGGCGAAAAAAACACATCGGCCTCGTATCGCCGCAAATAGTGAGGAACCATCCACTCAAACCACACCCACCACAAAAGCGGATGACGCGCAGGCGGCCGTACCACTACGGGCACGACATTGGGGCCATATAAGAAAACTTCACTGTACGGACGATCAAAGAATAGAATAAACGTATCCTCGGGATACCTCTTCACAAGTCGACGCACGACCTCATGGGTGTAGAGCCCAATACCCTCGAGCTTCCCCTCGAGTAAAAATCGCGCGTTTACCGCAATACGCATGTGCTCACTGGCTTTTCCATTCAAAGGTGTTGAGCAGATGGGCGAGGTCTTCCTTTATAAAATCGTACACCGGCGCCAGCGAATCCGTCCGTATATGCGCACGCACGTACAACGCCCCCCTTAAAAAATGTTGTACGCTATCGGTCAAATAAAATTGTAACGGCGTCGCTGCCGGGCCCTCAATTTCGAAGATACGGCCGTAGACTCTGCCCGGCTTGGCCATTACGCGCTCGTCGATGTAATTGGCACGCATGGTGTGCTTTCCCGCCATCTTAAAGGCATCGTTGATGTGCTTGAAGAGATCCTCCACATCTTTGCTCGCATAATACGTGAAATGTATGCGCGCATTGAGCTGCGGATAGACGAGATCAAACCAACACGGCGTCGGGGGTTTTTCGTCAAAAAACAGCTTCTCTCGCTCCACGGTCGTATAGACGGGCTTTTCGAAGTGAAAAGGACAGCCCGCGAGCACAAAGTCTTCATAGGCATGGGCGGGAAAGTCGATGCGCGGGTATGCCCGAGGCCGTGGCACCGTGCTCGACCCACCCCCACACGAACACAGCCCAACCACTACCGATATCACAGACAACAAGGCCCACCATTTCATACAGCCTCAATGCATTTTTTCGTCGCCTCCAACACCTCTTGTACTTTTTCATCTGTGGCTGCCTGAGCATAGACGCGCAAGACGGGCTCGGTACCACTGGGGCGAATCATCACCCATTCCCCGTCGCCAAGGTGAAACTTGTACCCATCCAGTGCCTCGACCTTCCGCACATCAAAGGGACCGATGCGCTCCCACGGGCGGTGTTTCAGGGTTTCGATTACGCGCTTCTTAGACGTTTCATCGATATGCAAATCCCACCGATGATAGGCAAACCTCCCGACGATTGCGTAAATCTCCTCGAGAAGCTCCGTCAGGCGCTTGCCCGTGCGGGCCATAAACTCCAATAGCAGCAAGCCGTTCCAGACACCATCGCGTTCGGGTATGTGGCCGGCTACTGCGATGCCCCCGCTCTCCTCTCCACCGATCAGCACCGGCTCGCGTATCATGATCTCGGCAATGTGCTTAAAGCCAATCGGCGTCACCGCATACCCAAACCCAAAGTGCTCCGCCAGTACGCGCATCTTTTCCGTCACCGAAAAGGTGACGACCACCTTGCCCTTCAGACCACGGTACTTGGCAAGGTAGTACAACAACAAGAGCATGATGCGATGGCTGTCGATGTATTGGCCGCCTTCGGCAAAGAGACCGATGCGGTCGGCATCGCCGTCATTGGCTAAACCAAAGTGCAGCGAGGCATCACCTTGCATGAGTGCTTTGAGCTCGCCGAGATTCTTCTCCAAAGGCTCGGGCGCCCTCCCCTTAAACGAGGGATTGTAATCACAGTGTAAGAGCACGGCCTCGGGAAACAAGCGCGGCACAATGCGTTGCCCCGCCCCGTACATAGCATCGTAAGCGATCCCAATATCCGAGCTCCGTATGGCATCCATGTCGAAGTGCTCCTCCACATGGCGATAATACAGCTCTTCTAAATCGACATACTGCCATAGGCCTCGATTGCGATAATGGGACGCATCCCGAACCTCTACCGATGCAGATGGCGGGATTAAAGCCTCAATCGCACCAATGTCGGAGGGAACTGTAGGCCCCCCATAGGCACTCTTGAGTTTAAAACCGTTGTATTCGGGTGGATTGTGACTGGCCGTGATCACAATACCCATGTCTGCGCGATGTTTCACCACCCCAAGCGAAACCATGGGCGTGGTGACAAATTGTTCAGACAAATAGACCGACATGCCGTGTTCGGCCATCACCGAAGCGACCGCCTCACTAAACATCTTGCCGCCAAAGCGACAATCATATCCAATTACCACCGAGTGCATGCCGCGCTGCTTCATCCATATAGCCGTCGCCTCCGCCACGCGCTCTACATTGGCCACCGTATAGTCCCTTGCAATCACCGCACGCCACCCATCCGTGCCAAAGCGTATCTTACTCATAGGCCGAACTTTGTCAATATCAGGACAAACTTACGGAAAGATTCACGTCCAGCTATGGGAAGAATCCCATAGTTTTGTATGAAAACCTCCATGCCTATGAACATCAACGAGCCCCACAAAAGACCTATTCCTCAAGACTATAGCCCGCTGCGCAGGAAGATGCACACCATCATCTTCGAAGCCGACACTTTCGGTGGCAAGCTCTTCGATGTGCTCCTGCTCATCTTCATTTTACTGAGTGTACTGGTGGTCATGCTCGAATCCATACCAGCGTACGGAGAGCGCTACCGCGAACTGTTTTACCTCATTGAGTGGTTTTTTACCATCCTCTTCACGATCGAATACCTCGCGCGCATCTACTGCAGCTACAACCGCTGGGGCTACATACGTAGCTTCTTCGGCATCATCGACCTCTTGGCCATCCTGCCTACCTATTTGTCGATCTTCTTGGGTACAGGGCAGCAACTGACGGTGGTACGCATACTGCGCCTCATGCGCATCTTTCGTATCTTCAAGCTCGTGCATTTCATCCATGATGCGCAATACATCCTATCGGCCTTGATCCACAGTCGACGCAAGATTACGGTGTTTTTGCTCTTCGTCTTGCTCATGACCACCATCTTTGGCTCGATGATGTACATCATCGAAGGCCCCGTCAACGAAAAATTTGACTCCATTCCGCGCTCCATCTACTGGGCCATCGTCACCCTAACCACTGTGGGATATGGCGACATCTCCCCTATCACCCCACTGGGACAGTTTATCTCAGCCGTGATCATGATCCTCGGCTATTCCGTCATAGCGCTGCCGACGGGTATCGTCAGCTCGGAAATCATACGCAGGCGCAAATCGCCCCAACAAATCACAACCCAAGTATGTCCCTTCTGCAGCCGCGAAGGCCACGACTCAGATGCCGTGTATTGCAAATACTGCGGCAATCCCCTACATATTTAATTTCCTCCGGCCCCCACCGTGCTGAGCACCTCGACCACTACCGCCATCGCCTCATCAATCTCCTCCTCAGTGACGGTAAGTGGAGGAGCTATGCGAAAGGTCGTCGTATGAAATAGTAGATAGTCGACGATAATGTGTCGAGCAAAAAGCTCTTTAATCACCGCCTGGGTGCGGTGCGCATCACCGAGGTCTACGCCAATCATGAGTCCGATATGGCGAATTTCCCTCACGCCCTCGGCGCGCTTCAACCACGAGGCGATGCGATGTCCCTTGCACTCCACGTCGCGGAGGAAATCCTCTCGACAAATAATGTCCAACGCCGCTTTGCCCGCTGCACAACTCACGGGATTGCCTCCAAAGGTCGTCAAATGGCCGTGCGTCGGACGCTCCCACAAGGCAGACATAATCTTCCTCGATGCGATAAAAGCCCCAAGGGGCAAGCCGCCACCCAGAGCCTTGGCCAAAACTAAGACGTCGGGGGCTATGCCGTAGTGCTCAAAGGCCCAAAGCCTGCCCGTTCGGCCCATGCCTACCTGTATTTCGTCGAGCACCAGCAGCGCCCCCACCTCATCGCATCTGCGGCGTATGGCCTGCAAAAATGTTACATCGGGCAGGAGCACTCCCGCCTCCGATTGGATGGTTTCCAACACCACACAGGCCGTACGGGTAGTAATACGCTCCACCTCTTCGACGGCATTGAAGCGCAAATGGCGCACACCCGGCAGCAGCGGCATAAAATGCTGCTTGTATTCGATATCGCTGCGCAAGCTCATCGCTCCAAGCGTACTGCCGTGGTATGCCGATCGGGCTGCTACGATTTCACACCGCCCCGTATACTTCCGCGCCAATTTGATCGCTCCCTCCACCGCCTCCGTGCCCGAGTTAGTAAAATACACCGTATCAAGACCCTCGGGCAGATGGGAGACAAGCGCCTCCGCATACGCCACCTGAGGGCTCTGGACGTACTCACCCCACACCATCGTATGGGCATATCGATCGATCTGCGCATGAACCGCTCGACGTATAGCCGGATGGCTGTGCCCCAAAGCTACAGGACCTATGCCAGAGTTGAAATCGATATACCGCTCCCCCGAGGGCGTATACAAGTAAATCCCCTCGGCTCGCTCCACTTCCAAAAGACTGGGTGCGGGATGAGTCAGCGCTAAATACCGTAAAAACTTCTCCTGTGCCCCCGTCATGGGTACGTCGGATAGGCTATTTGGCAAATGCCGTCGCTCGGATTTCGCGGATGACAGTTACCTTGACCTGACCGGGATATTGCATTTCATTTTCGATCTTCTTGGAAATCATAAAGGAGAGTTCTTCGGTAGCCTTGTCATCGATTTTGTCGCTTTCGACGATGACGCGCAGCTCTCTACCGGCCTGAAGGGCATAGGCCTTTTGCACTCCTTCAAACTCGAGGGCGATTTGTTCGAGCTCGCGAATGCGCTTCAGATAGTTTTCGAGTATCTCGCGTCGTGCCCCTGGACGTGCTCCGCTGATGGCATCGCAAGCCTGCACGATAGGCGAGATGATATTGTTCATCTCTATTTCGTCGTGGTGTGCTCCGATCGCATTGACCACTGCGGGATGTTCATCGTATTTGCGCGCTATTTCCATGCCGAGCAGGGCATGCGAGAGTTCGGAATTTTCTTCACTGACCTTGCCGATGTCGTGGAGCAGACCGGCGCGCTTGGCAAGACGCACCTGCTTTGGCGACAAGCCCAATTCGGCGGCCATGATAGCACACAGATGTGCCGTCTCAATGGAGTGCTGCAGGAGATTTTGCCCGTACGAAGAGCGAAAACGCATCCGACCGACCATCTTCACCAAATTGGGATGCAGGCCCTCAATGTTGAGGTCGATAACGGCACGCTCGCCTATCTCTACGATCTGCTCGTCGAGCTGCTTTTTCACCTTGCTCACAACCTCTTCAATGCGCGTGGGATGGATGCGCCCATCCGCTACCAAAATCTTTAAGGCCTGACGACACACCTCCCTGCGTACGGGGTCAAAACTCGATATGACAATCGTCTCAGGGGTGTCGTCTACGATGATCTCCGCACCAGTAGCCTTCTCCAACGCGCGAATATTGCGCCCCTCACGACCAATGATCTGCCCCTTAATGTCGTCCGAATCCAGATGAAAGACCGAGATCGTATTCTCGATGGTATAGTCCGCACTGAGCCGCTGTATCGTCTGTATGACAATTTTTTTGGCCTCCTTGTGCGCGCGCTGGGTGGCCTCCTCAATGATGCGCTTTTCCAATGCCATGGCCTCGGTCGTGATTTTGGCCTTGACACTCTCCAGCAGCTGCTCTCTGGCCTCCGATTCCTTCAAGCGCGCAATGTTTTCGAGCTTGGCAATATGCTCTTCCACCAACTTCTCCAGTTCCGCCTTCTTATGGGAAACAATCTCGAGCTGCTGAGCCAGGTTCTTCCGTATCGCCTCAATTTCCATCCGCCGCCCTTCGAGCTCCTCTTCTAAGGTCTTCAGCTCTCGGTGACGCTTTGTCAATTCCTCTTCCTTTTCACGCACCTCATCGACAAAGGCCTTCTTACGACGGTCGAGCTCTTCCTTCAAGCGAGCGACCTTCTCGCGCGCCTCGGTGAGGTACTTCTCTTTTAAGTTTTTGGCCTTCAACTCGGCGTCGTTGACCAATTGCTTGGCCTTGAGCTCAGCATCTCCGACGATGTGCTTGGCGCTGATGCGCGCATCTTCGATGATCGTGTCTGCCTTGCGGTTGAGCTCTTCATTCTTTCGCTTAAAGATCAGTGTATTGAGGTAATACCCTACGGCCAAACCCAATGCTACCCCTACGACAATAGCTATCACAACGGTTAGTCCCATGATCCAATCTTTTTAACTCTGTGGGAAAGTACGCCCCAACTGCCGGGTGTCTGTGCCAGATCCTCACCTACATGCTGCTCCCTGTGCCTACCTATTCCCTATCAAGCAACGCCCTGCCATCACTTCACAATGATGTTCTGGTTGACGCGCTTGAAACATGGTTGCACATTTGAATATCTTATCTCTTCCTATCATGTGTGTCGAATATCTCTGGCTATGCCGGCTTTGTATTTTCGACGCTACTTTCCCGTATGAACTGCACGACTCACAAGCGCGATACGTACACGCGCTTCTTATATCGTGCCACATCTCTATTCTTCATCTTTCCAACACGCAAATTTATAAAAAGTTTTTTAGCTTCTCTCACATCCCCTTCTACACATCTACCGTTTTTATACTATTTTTAACAAAAACAAGTCCCATGAGGTGCATTGTTGATCGGATGGCTCCCGTTGTTCTCTGCCGGCCTACGATTTTATACCCTATAGCCGGTATTCTGTATTTTATGGCCTATTGTATCACTCTTACGACCAGCCACCTGTATGCCCAAACCTTCCCCATCGTCGAAATTGCCCATCGTCATTTTATCAACGAACCCTCCATTGCCATCAATCCGTCCAATCCCGCCAACATCATCGTGGGGACCAATCTCAATCACGTCTTCATCTCCTTTGACACGGGGCATACATGGCAAGGCATGCGCATGCATGCCGATCCCTATAAAGTTTATGGTGACCCGGTGGTCGTCTACGACACGGCCGGCCACGCGTACTTCTTCTCTCTCTGTGACGGAGAGCACTGGTTAGACCGCTTGCTCTGCCAAAAGAGTAACGATGGAGGCCGCAGCTGGCCTCAGATTTCACATATTGGGTACGCCCCGCCCACCGACCAGGACAAAGAATGGGCCGCCTACGATCCCATCCGTAATGCCCTCTACCTCCTATGGACCCGCTTTGACGACTACGGCAGCAGTGACCCTCGCGATAGCTCTTACATCCTCTTCAGCAAATCACTGGACGGTGGACAGACATGGACCCAACCCATACGCATCAACCGCATTGCTGGCGACTGCATCGACGGCGATTCCACCGTCGAAGGTGCCGTGCCTGCCGTCGGCCCCAATGGAGAGCTCTATACCGCCTGGGCAGGCCCACAGGGTATCGTCTTTGACCGCTCATTCGATGGTGGTGACTCATGGCTGGAACACGACATTTTTGTCGATTCCATGCCAGGGGGGTGGGAATACGACATTCCGGGCCTATACCGCTGCGGGGGGCTGCCCTCCACACTTTGCGATGTGAGTGACGGACCCTACCGCGGAAGAATCTACATCATCTGGGCCGACCAACGCCACGGCCCCAATAACACCGACCTTTGGCTCCGCTATTCCGACGACCACGGCAATACTTGGTCCCCACGCATACGCATCAACACAGCCGGCAACCACCGCCATCAATTCCTGCCCGCAGCTACGATCGATCCCACCACAGGATACCTCTGGATCGTCTATTACGATAGAGATAAAGCCCAAAGCCACCAGGACATTGCTACCTGGGTCCACCTCGCCTACTCCACCGACGGCGGACAGTCTTTCCACCACATGCCCCTCACCGATAAGCCCTTCTATCCCAACCCAAAGGTGTTTTTCGGCGACTACATCGGAATCGCCGCCTACAATCAAATAGTACGCGCAGTGTGGACACACATGGATGACGACGGAAAAAGCCGAATCCTCATCGCGCTCATCGACGGCCAGACCTTTACTGACAACAAAAACAAAAAACCCTAATCCACATCATTGCAATTTTCTCCATCTTTGTAAGGCGAAATCGATCGCATATGAAATGGCGATACCCCCTCGCTATCATCCTGCTCTTCCTCCTCTTGGGTCTGTGGTATGTTTGGAAAAATTACGGCTCACCTCAAACGGATGTCCACACATGGAGATTCCTCACCACCGATAGCACCGAGGTCAAGATCGACGATTTCAAGGGGAAAAACATCATCCTCAATTTTTGGGCAACCTGGTGCAAACCTTGCATCAAAGAAATGCCCCTCATCGATCGTGCCCGACAATTGCTCGGCGACAACTACATCGTGCTCCTCGCCTCCGACGAATCCATGCACAAAATCGCCGTCACTCAAAAAACCACCCCCTACCAATTCACCTACCTACAAACTACTCTCATCGACAAAGGCATACGCTACCTGCCGACGACCTACATCATCGACAGCATCGGCCAGGTGCGATACATCAAAACAGGCGCAATGATCTGGCGCCCCGAAGTCATAGCCGATTCCATCCGCCAATGGCTCCAACATCCCCCCCGTACACAATGAGCACCTGTTGTATCACTCACCCAGGATCGCGTATCTTTGCCTCCACGTCATCAAAGATCAACCATTTCATACATTATAAAAACGAAAACTCAGCGCCATGCCCACGCGAGAAGACGCCATCAAACTGCTCCATCAACACGTCGATAGTGAAGCCCTGCGACACCACATGAAAATGGTCGCCGCAGCCATGGAAGCATACGCACAACAACTCGACGAAGACGACGATTTGTGGTATATGACCGGCCTGCTTCACGACTTAGACTGGGAAAAATACCCCGACGAACACCCCGTTAAGGCCGTCAACGAATTCCTCGTCGATTACCCCGAAGAGCTGCGCCACGCCATCCTCGCCCACGCTCCCCAGCGCTCCGGGGTCGAACCCCAAACACTGCTCGACCGCTACCTCTTCGCATGCGACGAACTCAGCGGCTTCCTACACGCCTACCATCTCATGCGCCCCACCGGCTTCCACGGAATGAAGCCCAACAAGGTGCTCAAGCGCATGAAAGACAAACTCTTCGCCGCAGGCGTCAGCCGAGAAGATATCTACAAGGGATTCGAACTCATCGGTAAGCCTCCCGAAGAACACATCGCATTCCTCATCCAGGTATTCCAGGGCATGGAACACTACCGCCCCCAAAAATGACGCTACCGCGAGGAGGGTATAAAATCGAAGACTCCCATCGCCCCCAAAGCACTAAAGACCCTCGCCAACACTATGCCGTACCAAGGGGTAGTCATGTACAACATCCGAGACAACTCCGTCGACAACAGCATCTGTACCACAACCGCCGCAAAAAACACCGCCCAAAAATCTCCTCGCCCCGGCACCAACAACGCCCACCTCGACCGCTTAACCAACGCCCAGAGGATGAACACATTCCACACCCCACCGATCGATAAGACCTCGTACAGTCCGTGAAACGAAAACAAACGCGATAGCGCCAAGCCCACATTGAAGATGTGCTCCACATCGGCACGCACCGATTCCATAGGTGCTGCACCAATCTGGCTGTCCAGCCATAAGCGAAACGCCAACACCGTCATGCCCGCTACCACCCCATGCCCCACTATCGGCCATTTCCTGCCCCGATAAAACAACACCAAAGGCAAGTAAAACACAAACGACTCCTTCGCCCACAGTCCAATGTACAGGGACCACACCAACCAGCGATGGCGATGCATAAGCACACCCCCGACCATCAAAGCTATCGCAATCATGAGCAAACTGTCCACAAGAGCACTCCCCGCAAGCAACAATGTCCACCGACAGGTCAATACCCCCATCACACCCATCAAAGCCCAGGGGAAAGCCCTTTTTCCATCCTCTAAAAAATGCAGACACAAACGCATTAAGAGCGTGAAATACACTGCCATCAAAAGCGAGTTGACCAACACAAAGGAAAAAATCAAGGGAAAATCGCCAGGAAACTCCTTTGGCTGCACGCGCTCCAAAGTGGGACCAAGCACCCGATATACCGTCCCCGCTAAGATCGGCACAACGATCCGATACCTCCGTATCGGACTCTCATCCAGATCCCCCCGCGCCAAAGCCGTATACGTCAAAACATCGAGATTGGAACGATAATCATATGCATCGGCAAAGCCAAACGCTAAGCCCCACAGCGAAGCAAAAAAGACGACGTACACCACCAGCCATCGCACGGATTCTTTCTTCACCAGCATAATGACAATGGGATATTCTTTCTTCTTTGTAAAAATAGCAAAAGTTAGTAGCAATCCACCTCTTGTATTGGCTTGCCGCTTACACTCACAGGGTACTGTGTTCCCGTCGGACCCTCCAATCTGAAGCGTTTGTATGAAATCGTTGAACGTAGAAGAGGAAAATGCCCAAGAGCTCAGTCAGTAGAAATCCCTCATAAGTACGACAAACATCCCTGACATACATGCAGTATCCATCTCCCTGTAAAAATCATTAGATCAGATAGATTGCTATGTGTACTCTACCCCACACTTAAACATTATAGCACAAGTTTGATTTCACGACCTTTATCAACTCCTTTGAGCCCTCAGCAGGTTTGATACGAACCACAGAGCCCACAGAGAATATGCGTAGTCTCTTCACCCCTCCTTCCACACCCCTCTGTGCTCTTAGGTATCGTTCCTCGTGCACTTTGTGGTAAAATTACATCACAATGACTATCTAATAAACCACAGAGTACACAGAGAAGACATCCCGACAAGAAAAAGTGCACCTACTCCACCTTCGGCAAGGTCAAACACATGGCAAAAAATCCATCCTCCACGTACATCAACTCCGTCTCAGGGTCGATCACTACGCCGTCACTCCATTTTCCCGGCGTCCTACGTGAGTAATTGTGACTTTTCTTGATCGTCAGTAGTACTCGACCACTCCTCGCATCAATCACATCCATGTAAATAAAAGAGTGATACAACTTGCCCTTGTACAAGGTCAAATAAGAGCCATTGCCGCTTACCTTTCTATAATAAAACCTCCTTCCATTATTCTTATCGATGGCTAACAAATAACAGGTTGAAGAATTAAGGAATATCGTATCATCCGTATATATTGGTGTGCTAACAAGCAAATCCCCTCGATCATCAACAGCTCTCGTCTTCCATATCGTCTGTCCAGTATGCTTATCTACACATTCCACATGACGCATCCCTATAAAATATATTTTATTCCCATCTATGTGGGGAGGTCTATCATTCGACCCAACTCTATCAATATTCTCCACCTCCCACAATACAGTATCTGCAGTTACATTATACGATATTAAATTTGCTCTTCTTCGGCCAATATCTTCGTAATTA
>WFXH01000101.1 GCA_015490715.1 Saprospiraceae bacterium
CTACGCCTTCCAATGAAGATCCGCATCATCCCAAATTGCTTGTCCGTCACCATCAATACCGCCACCTTGCCCTCCGGGGGGAGATTTTTCTCCAGGCGCATCATATGGGTGCGGGCGTTCTCGCGCGTAGGGCAATGCCGCACGTACACCGAGTACTGAAAGCGATGGTAGCCATCTTGGAGCAACCACTTGCGAAAGTGATCCGCCCGACGCAACTGGCTGCGCGTCTCGACGGGCAAATCAAACATCACTATCAACCACATATTGCGGTATCGGTTATAACTCTCGCGCCGGATATATTGCATCTTCCACACCTGATTTCACCCTTCCTCTCCGCAGCTACTCAACGCGGTTGCAGCGCAATCGACGGAAGGACGAGTTTGCGCTTTGTCCCCTCGTAGCACGCGGCCAGGGATGCAGCTGTCATGGGCAATCCCGCCATCAGGGGCATTTTTCGCTTGCCGTAATACGCGTCGACCGTGGCCACTTCCAGTAGCCGTGCCTTTACCTCGCGATCCAACTCGAGCATCGCATCCCCCGCCCTTTGCATCCACAAATCGTATACCAAAAGGTCGGCAAAGGGACGAAAGGGCTCCATCAGGTCGTCGGCTAAACAAAAGGCATTGTACTGATTGCGATGGTGAATGCCGAGAGAGGGCAGTAGGCCGGCCGACACGATGGCGCGCGCCACCATGGCGCGCACCACGGCATAGCAGTAATTGAGGAGGTTGTTGGGTGGAAGGCCATCTGGATCGCGTTGGAATCCATCTAAGAACAGCTCCCAGTAGCGCGCTGCCGCCTGGCCTTCGATGTTGTCGGGATCCCCCGAGCGCACCTTGTGCAGCATCCGCTTGAGCTTGACATAGGGCCGGCGAATGGCGGCGAGCACCTGCATCTGGTTGCGCACCTTGGCGATGACGATCTGCTTCCAGAGGTTTTTCTTGAGCGGCTCGCTGGCTCGTATCTGCGACCGATAGCGCTTGGTCTGGAGGGTATGCCCTTCCATGGGGAGCATCATGGCCGCCGGATGGTGTTTTTCGTCGCAGCTCAACAGCACGACCTTGTTTTGGTGCAGAGCGCGCATGAGCTGATGGGTGATGGTGATCTGCGGATGGTCGAGGATGACCATGGCCAGGTCTTCGATGGGCCGGACGACGCAATCCTCCTCTCCGCTGTCGAGCACGCGGTGGATTTCGATTTGCCGCAGGTGGAGGCGCAAGTAGGCCGGCGAGCCGATATAGAGCGTGCGCTTGACCATGGCTCAGTACTCTCCCACGTGCACGATGTCGCCCAAGTGGTTGAGGCGGACTTTTACTACCCCTTTTAAATATCTTATAGTTTGTATTAAATAATACTTCACACCCTTGAGGCGCTTGTTTTTTAAATCATCATTTGTTGTAGTTTCGCTTTCTATATGATTTGTGAATAAATACCACTCACTCGATATTGTCTGCACCCGAAACAAGTGCGGGCTGATGCGCGCCTTGTTCCTCGGGTCGAGCAAGTCGATCTCGCGAGGGTCAAAACCGTCTTCCTCCGACGGAAAGACGAACATCTCGTTTTTCTTCAGGGAGAAGACAAACTCCCACCCCTCCTCGCTCTTGTAGTTCCTATCTACAACGGGCAATCCCATCATCTTGCGCTGCACGGCTTCGAAAAAAGTGACTACACACTCGCGGTACTTGCCCTTCGAATCTCTGTAGATGGCGATGTGGTGGTTGTTTTCCAACACGTGGTAGTCGGTAGGGCGGGTAGGATCTTCATGGCCGAGGTGATCGCGCATGGGACGCAGTGGTATGGGCTTTTCACCCGTCATAACGCGCACGCGCTTGATCGCAACGCCCTTGCTGCGATCCAGCCAGATGGGATTGCGCTCGAGGTCGGAAAAGGCCTTTTTCGCATCCCCACCATAGGCATCGAGTCGTCGCTGTAAAATCCTGCGAATTTTGGCATCGACCACATCTTTTATTTTCAAATCCGGCGTGATCGGCACGCGCTTGGTAAACACATCTTTTATATATAGGATACCCACCGATTCAGGCAGGGGTTTCCCCCAGGGCAGCATGATGGGATTTTTCTTCAGCGAATTTTTCCCCGTAAAGGCATGCTTCGGATCCCCTCCAAATTCTTCCAATCGCTTGAGTAGGGCCTCCCGATAGGGCTTTTTGGCTACCTGCATGATTTTATCCCTTGTAAAAGAGCTATCGATTTTTTCATACCTGACTTCGTAGCGCCGTATGCGTCCGTAAATCGTCTCCTTGTGGAGCTGACCGCGTGGCGTCAAGGTCTTCTGGTAGATGTATCCCCTGCTTGTACGAATCTTGTTGAGTCGCGGCGTGACCACTTTGTTCTTGGCCTTGTGAGAGACGAGTATTTCTCGGATCTTCTCCTTCGCTGCAGCGCGGAAGTTGGGCATTGGTGGTTTAAATCGCCATATCCCACTTTCGGGGTCTTTGTACATGAGCTTGTTCTTCAAGTCATGGCGCGTGATGTTTTCTTCTCCTCTGGCCGATCGATGGGAAAAGAAGTTGACGTGGTTGCGCGTCGTAAAGGCCACGATGAGGGCATCGACGGCGTGGTGTCGGTGGTCGTCGCGCTTCGTCCAGTCTTTGAGCAGCCAGCGTTCCTGTCCGTTTTTATCGCGCGTGCGTATGAGTAATCCCCTGGCCTGATACCTCGGATAGTTGATTTCCTTCATTACGTTGATCAGCCCCCACTCTTCTCGCAATTCCTCCGTAATCAAACCCGAAGTCACCACCACACTGCGGCACACCTGCTTGAGCATCTTCATAGCCTCACGCGTGATGTAGCGCGTCAATGCGAGGTCTCTTCCGATGAAGTTGACCTCCTCGATTTCGTCCTTGCGCATGAGGAGTTTGTTGCGCTTGGCCTTTGAAATAATTCCTTTGGACCATAAGTCATTAACTCGCATTATGTATTGGTCCTTGAATTTATTGTATTTATTGCTGACATACTCCATCCCTGTACTATCTCCCTTTTCTAAGTTCGTTTTTGCAAACGTCAACACCTTGTTGGAAAAGGAATCATCAAACAGTATCGACTGCGGAATGATGTGGTCCACGTTGACCTTGTTGGTAAAGAGCTCGCTCTCGTGAAAGATTTCATCCTTGTCCGGATCTACATTGTATATCTCTTTAAACCCTATACTCGCCGTCTCTTCATACAGCTTATACCGCGTGATATCTGCGCGCGTGGGATAGGGGATACCGAATTTCTCTTCGAGGATCTTGCGAATGCGCTCGTTCTCCTTGGTGTTTTTGCGTATGAATTCAGTCATGCGCTTTCGCCCTATGAGGTCTCGTTTGAGCTCTCTGGCTAACTCGATGCGGATTTCATCGGGACGACCCATGCGCTCATCGGCCATGATGGCATTGACCACATGTACCATTTGATTGAGAATCTTTTCCACCACGGGATTGCGCAGCTTGTGTTTAGGGATGATGTCTAAGCGATCCTTGAGCTCACGCTGCTCAATCTCTTCACTGGTCTCGTGGAGCGAATGGCGATACCCCGCTAGCTCAGCAGCTTTGCTATAGGGATGCTCCGCAATATAGGGAAACATCTTGCGTATGGCCTTACTGCTGAGCTTGGAGTATCCGTCTATTGAGTTGATATTCACATCGGCCAGTATTTCGGCGAAGCGTCGCGGGAAGCCAAACTTGTTTTGCAAATGCTGGATGAGTTTTTCCTGTCCCGTCTGCGAATTGTCCCCTTCGAACGAATACAGCAGGTGCCATAGCTGGTAGGCGGGTTGTTGGACAAAGGCCTTTCCCTCCAGCTCTCCATCGAAGTATAGTATGCGCTTGTCCACACCGATGTGATCGAAAAAGCCTTCCAGCACGCGCATCTTCTCTTCGTAGGTCTTTTTCTCTATATTCGATGAGGGCCAATCCATCTCCTCCATCATCTGCTGGTAGGCCTTTAAGAGCATGGCATTGGTGACATTGCCCTTTATCTCACTGAAATTGATATCGATGTCGAGCTGAGCCAGCGGTATCTCGCGCTTCCCATTATCCCTTTCCTCAGAAGCAGTTTCGACGGTGAGGTTCAACCGCTTGAGGAGCGCGATAAAATCCTTCTTTTTGATCTTCTTGCGCCAGTTGAGCTCGTTGAAGATCATCTTGCGCACTTCGGGTGCCAGTGGATATTCCTTCCTCGTGCGCCTGTCCTCAACGCGAAGGTTGTGGATGCGCTGCCAGAGATTAAACTCCTGTACTAGTGGCGAGGAGAACGGCGCAACGCGATACCCGATGCGCACCTCTTTTTTTACACCGTCTTTTTCGATCACCTTGGTCTGAGATTCGAAGATGCAGAAGCTGAGGAGCTTCTTTTGCGATTTCAGAGGGCGCTGATAAAAGATGGTCTCTTTGCCAATTTTCCGCTTCAATGCATCCGTGAGTCGGTCGGGATAGTAGCGTCTTTGCGTTTCCCATATGCGCTCGAACTCCTGCTCGTAGTCCTTGCGGAAGAAGATGCGGTTTTTGATGTCGCGATGCGGATTTTCTTTCAATTGGTTCCACAAGTACTGTCCGACCGTCCAGCCCTTCTCCTGTAGGTGATAGCTGCGATTGCTGATCTTTCCTAAATGGCTGATTGACTTCGAAATATCACCGTTTACGCACATCAACACGTAGATGAGTTCGTCGGGCTCCACTTTGCTCTTGGCCGCTTTGCTACGCAGACAGTACTCGTACAGTCGCCTCTCTCTTCTCTTGCCCTTGGGTTTGACGGCTTCCACACCCTGAAATACCTCTTTAAGGAGAGCAGCGGTGGTTTTTTTCGATTGGTGCCATAGTTTTTGTTTCAGTGTATCGGTGAGCTGGTCGGGATAATACTGCCGTTGGACTTCCCAGATGCGGTTGAATTCGTCTTCGTAATTAGCGGTATAAAATTGTGGGATGATGTAGTCTGGATCTGCCTGGATCTTAGTACAGATGTACTCTCCCACCGTCGCTCCGGTCTTCTTGAGCTCTTCGACCACATCAACCGCATTGATGGCGCTGCCTTCGTCTTCGCCTTTCAACTTGCGGTTGCTCTTATAGCCGCGCTTTTTGTTGATGGCGAGAAAGATGCGCGCAAGGTCGCGCAAGGAGACCTGCTCATCCACTGCTCTTGCTCGCATTTCGTGAATGTAGTGGGGATGTTCGTCGGGTGCGGGAGCGAGATCCTCCCGATCGTCGATCCATCCCTCTTGTATGAATATATCGATGAGCTTGTCGCGTCGCTGTTGAAATCGATCCAGATTGCGCCGCATCCCCCGTTTGATACGACGCACTTGCGTGGGCGTCTCCGTCTTTCCGTCCATAAATCTCTTCTTCTCCTCGTGAGAGACGGGCACGATCCGCACGCCCATGCGCACGATTTCAGACGTTTCATTCTCGTTTTCCGCTTCCAGTATGTACGCCCATCCGATGGAAGCCACACCCAGGTCCAGACCTAATACCTTTTTCATATGCGATGATTTGGTTTGTATAAAATTTTTGTACTATCTTTGCAGCAACAACTTGGTGCTTTTCACAATAAGGATTATTCCGTTGTGAAAACAACTGGTTCGCCCTCAACCATAATGGGGGCTTTTTTATTTTATGCATTTACCCCCCAAATATACACACTATCAATGGGTTGGAGAACATCGATGTGTGAAAACGAATTTCAAAATTTATTTCTTTACCTAAGCTTTTCCGGTTTGGCACGGTATTGGCTTATACATAGGCGTTAGTGTAATTGTTTGTTCCTAATTTGCTTTTATAGCAATTTCCGAGATCGGTTCGCTGGGGGGCTGAACCGGTCTCGTTTTTTTTATACCCCATACAAAAAGGAATTCACACCCCACTACCTCTTGCGGAATGTTTTGTATGTTCGCAGTGTGTAAATGTCTACTGCGATGAGGCAACAGGTATCTGCTGTGTTGCGCTACTTTGTCTGGTTGGTCAGTGTGTCTTTGTCGATTGCAAGCTACGGACAGCTCCGCGATCTCAGTTTAGAAGAGGCAGTAGCTCAGCGTTTTACAAAATTTTATCCCAGAGGCCTGAGCAATCTCTCGTGGATACCGAATACCGACACTTTGGTGCACAACGACTCTACGTATGCGCATCTTCTCATGCGCGGCTATCCCTTTCACAGGATTGATACCCTTTTTTCGATCGAGGATGCACCTCTTGGAGAGCTAGGGCTTCAGAGGGTGCCGCGCATACACTGGCTGGACAATGCGCGGTTGTATTTTCGCCACGGAAACGATCTCTATCTTTTCGACCGAAGAGCAAAGACCCTTCAGCTGTGGAATCACTACCCCCCGGGAGAAAATGCGGATCTCAGCACAGCTACAGGTCATATTGCCTACACTCGGGACAACAATCTCTACATACGCCTGACCAATGGCGATTCGGTGCAGGTGACGCATTTTCGATCGACCGACACCGTGGCGGGGCAAGCCATTGCCCGGCAAGAGTTTGGCATTACGAAGGGCACCTTTTGGTCTCCCAAGGGCACAGCGCTCGCTTTTTACCAAAAGGACGAATCGCAGGTGACCGACTATCCCCTCGTGGATATCGAGCCAAGGCCGGCACAGCTCAAATCGATCAAATACCCCATGGCGGGGCAGGCGAGTGAGCGTCCGGCCGTCGGTGTCTACTGGCTCGATAGCGATACCCTCGTCTACCTCCAAACAGTGGGTGACCCTGAACACTACCTCACCAATCTCACCTGGGGCCCGGACGAGCGCTATATCTATCTGGTAGAATTAAATCGCGGGCAGGATCACCTCTGGCTCACGCGCTACGATGCGCGTACAGGGGCACTGTTAGACACCCTCTTGGAAGAGCGCCATCCGAAATACGTCGAGCCAGAACACGGGCCGTACTTTCTCGAAGGCCGAAAGGGCGAATTCCTCTGGTGGAGCGAACGCGATGGCTATACTCACCTCTATCGGTATGCCTCCGACGGCACGCTGCTAAACCGCGTGAGCGCGGGGAAGTGGAATGTAATCGACATCCTCCGCTTCCATCCCCAACAAGGGGCGGTCTACCTCCTCGGCACCGACACCACGGGTCTCAACAATCACCTTTATCGCGCCAGTGTAGACTCCCTCTCTGTAGAAGATCTCACCGTCCAGGAGGGCATGCATCGCTACCGCGTCAATCACGACGGGCGTTATATCATCGACGATTACACTGCGATGGATCTTCCAAGGGCCATCCAGGTGATCGATCACAGGGGGCGCAGTGTACACTTACTTCATCTCTCTGCCGACCCCTACAAGGGCTATAAAAAGCCCAGCATTGAAATAGTGGAAATACCGGCCGACGACGGTACCGTGCTGTATGGTCGCCTCATCAAGCCCTACGATTTCAACCCCCAAAAGAAATACCCCGTCTTGGTATACGTCTACGGCGGACCCCATGTCCAACTCATCCAAAACCGCTATATGGCGGGCGCACCACCCTGGATGCTCTACCTGGCGAATAAGGGATACCTCGTATGGAGCCTCGACAACCGCGGGTCGGCCCGAAGGGGTTTGGCTTTTGAAAACGTCATCCACCGCCAGCTCGGCACAGTGGAGATGCAAGACCAACTCACGGGTGTGGCCTTTTTAAAATCCCTCCCCTACGTAGACACCACACGTATGGCTGTACACGGCTGGAGTTTTGGCGGATTTATGACCCTGACGCTCATGCTTCGAAGCCCCGGCATCTTCCGCGTCGGCGTGGCAGGAGGGCCCGTCACCGATTGGGCCTACTACGAAGTCATGTACGGCGAGCGCTATATGGACATGCCCCAGGAAAACCCCGAAGGGTATCAGCGCGCACGCCTGCACAATTACGTGCAAAACCTCGATGGCCATCTGCTCATCATCCACGGCAGCGTCGACCCTATCGTCGTGCCACAGCACAGCCTCACGCTCCTGCAGGGCTTTATCCGCCACGGCAAACAAGTCGACTTCTTCCTCTACCCCGGCCATGAGCACAATGTCTACGGTCCCGATCGCGTACACCTCATCCAAAAAATTGTCGACTACATCGACCAATACATCCACCCGTGCGAAACGCAAAGTACGACCGACGAATAGCCTAAAGATTGTATTTTTGCAGGGGAAAATGCGGTAGACTCCCCATTTGCATGTCCGTAATCGACGGAGTCTACCCTTGCAAGGGCCCACGGATTGAAAGAAGAGCGACGCAACACTCAGCCAACAGTTTTAGGGTCGCTATAAGATTTTTTATAGCTGGGTTTTATACAGTATGAAATGGTTGATCAAAACTCAAATACACAGAACAAAAAAATGGTCATCATGATGCGTATACAAAGATTCAGCGTTCTCATTCCCGTCGTCGTACTCACAGCAGCTGTGATGAGCGGATGTGTCTCTTCGAAAAAGTACAAATCCCTTCAGGCAAAACTCGACGAAACCGAGCTCGAGCTCAAACAAAAGCTCCTCATGCTCGACAAATGCCAGAAGGAAAAGGCACAATTGGAAGAAGAGCTCGGCAGCAAGGTAGAACAGCTCACTCAGGAGCGCAATCACCTCCAAGACGAAGTCTCCGATTTGCAGCGCGAGCTCGACTTTGTCAAGCGCACCAACGAAACCCTCATGGACCACATCAGTGAACTGTCCCATCTCAACAAAGCCGAATCGGAAAATCTCCGCCGTACCCTCGAAGAGATATCCGAGCAGCGTAAGTACATTAAAACGCTCACTGAGGGTATTCGCAAGCGCGATTCACTCAACCTCGTACTGGTGCAAAACCTCAAGCGATCACTGGGCAACATCGACGACGAAGATATCCAGATCGAGGTGCGCAAAGGCGTGGTCTACATCTCCATCGCCGACAAGCTCCTCTTCGGCTCAGGTAGCGCCGTCATCACTAAGCGAGCGATGAATGTGCTGGAAAAAGTCGCCAAAGTGCTCAAAGATCGCTCCGACATCGAAGTAATGGTCGAAGGCCACACCGACAACGTGCCAATCCACACTGACTGTGTAAAAGACAACTGGGACTTGAGTGTCAAGCGAGCCACGGCAGTTGTGCGCGTCTTGCAAAACAAGTTTGGCGTCAATCCGACGCGCCTCATTGCAGCAGGCCGCGGCGAATATATGCCCAAAGCCACCAACGAAACCGCTAAAGGCCGCCAACTCAACCGTCGCACAGAAATCATCATCACTCCGACCTTTGCCAAGTACTTCGAACTACTCAAACCCAACAACTAAGACTCCATCCGACAACCAAAAAAGCTATTGTACGGGGAGCTGCTCATCTGTAGTGGCTCCCCGCATAATTTTATAGCTATGGAAGATAGCACCAGACAAATCCATCACCTATTACAGGAAGCAACGGAGTTGTACAGCCAAATGTATAGGGACCCGCTCTTGAAGGACTCTCTCGAACAGCTCTATGTCCAGATGCTGCGATGTGTGCGGCACGGCGGCAAAATTTTGCTCTGCGGTAACGGCGGAAGTGCTGCGGATGCCCAACACATCGCCGCAGAGCTCACCGGTAGACTTTCGAAAAACAGGCCTCCCATCCAGGCCCTTGCACTCAACACCAACGTCTCCGAACTCACGGCCATCTCCAACGATCTCGGCTTCGATCGCGTCTTCGAACGCTTAGTGGAAGCGCACGGTCGCGACGGCGACCTACTCATCGCCCTGTCCACCTCTGGACACTCCGAAAACATCCGTCGCGCAGTCCTCAAAGCGCACTCCATGGGCTTGGTCACCTCTGCCTGGACAGGTGCGCAGCCCAACCCCCTTCAAGACCTATGCGATTACCACCTCCGCATTCCTTCCACCAGTACACAGCGCATCCAGGAAGGCCACATCCTCTGTGGTCACATCCTCTGCCAACTCTTAGAGGACGCCCTCCTCACTCCATAATGCCCGCGTATTTCCAATTTAATAACGGATGAAATATTGCATGTATAAAATTGTACACGAGGTTTCTACCGCGCACTTCAAACATGAAGCATCATGCTGCGTTGTCAATAGGTATTAAAATTCCGAAGCGGCCTTGCACGCACAGCTGGATACGCTACTAGAGCGTTGTACTTCGACGGAGAGCTTTCAGCAACTCAAGCAATTGCTGGAACAGCGCCGACATCACCTGTATGTAGCGGGTCTGAGCGGCTCCGCTGCTACTTTCGTCTCGGCTGCGCTCCACAAAAATTTCCCAAGAGTTCAGCTTTGGGTGTGTACGGACAAGGATCGAGCCTCTTACGTCTATTCGGATCTCATCACGTGGCTACCGAAGCAAGACGTATATTTCTTTCCCGATTCCTTCAAGCATCCCAATCGCTTCGATGTGCCCTATGCCTATCACCACCTGCTTCGGACGCGCACACTGCACCACCTCGCCCAATCGACGAAGCCGCTCATAGTGGTAAGTTATCCACAGGCTATTGCCGAACGGGTGCCCCAGCTGGAAAAACTATCCCACTATGCATTGCGCCTCCAACAGGGGCAGACCTTCCCGATCGATGATCTGGTCGACCAACTCCTCGACTGGGGCTTTGAGGCGACCGACTTTGTCTACGAGCCGGGACAGTTTGCCCTGCGCGGTGGGCTCTTGGACGTCTTCGCTTTTGGAAATGAATGGCCCCTGCGCATCGAATTTATCGACGAGGAAATCGCCCAAATACGCCTCTTCAAACCCGAAGACCAATGCTCGATTGCTACCCTCGATTGGGTCTTTCTGCTTCCCGACTACCGCAAAGTCTGTGCTGAGCCCACAGGGCAATTCCTCCAACTATTGCCACCACAAAGCTCTGTATGGATCGAAGATTATGAGGACATCCTCAACAGTTTGCGAGAATGCTGGTCCTATCGGTACGAAGTCCAATCGACTGGTGATTTTGAAGAATCACCAGAATCACCGCCGGTGGAGCTCACCCCCCCCGAAGAAGCACTCCTCCTCCCCGATGATGTGCACGCACTGTACCTCAAACGCCCAACAGGGCTTCAAGCGGAAACAGTACGATTTCACACCGCGCCACAGCCGCATTTCAACAAAAACGTCGACCTTCTCATCGACAATTTACAGGGGCTCCTGCACGAGGGCTATACGCTGTACCTCTTTAGCGAAGATGCGCGTCAGATAGCGCGTTTAGAATCCATCTTTGAAGACCGACAGTGCTCCATCCCTTTCCAGTCTATTCGGGAGAGCTTGGCGGAAGGATGGATCGACCGTCAACTGCGCTGCGCGTTTTATACCGATCATCAAATCTTTGAGCGCTACCACCGTCACAAGTTGCGCAGGGGCTTTTCGAAAGATACGGCATTGACGCTCCAGGCATTGCGTGCGCTCAACCCCGGGGACTATGTCGTACACTACGACCACGGCATTGGTCGCTTTAGCGGCCTCGAGAAGATCGAAATCAACGGCAAGGTCATGGAAGCCGTCCGCATCCAGTACGCGGGCAGTGATGTACTCTACGTCAGCATTCACTCTCTGCACAAGCTCAGTAAGTACTCCTCCGAAGACGGAAAGGTACCCAAGCTCCATCGCCTCGGCAGCCCTGCATGGAAAAACCTAAAACGACGCACCAAGAAGAAAATCAAAGACATTGCTGCAGATCTCATACGCCTTTACGCAAGGCGAAAGGCCTCGCAAGGGCATGCCTTCAGTGTAGACAACGCCTTGCAATACGAGCTCGAAGCTTCCTTTTTTTATCAAGACACTCCTGATCAAGCACGTGCCACGGCCGATGTCAAACGCGATATGGAGAGCCCCCATCCCATGGATCGCCTCATCTGTGGGGATGTGGGTTTCGGCAAGACCGAAGTGGCAATACGTGCAGCGTTCAAGGCCGTTTTAGACGATAAGCAGGTCGCCGTACTGGTCCCCACTACGATTTTAGCCCTCCAACACTATCAGACGTTTAGTCAGCGGATGAAGGACTTCGGCGTAGCCATCGAGTACCTCACCCGCTTTAAGAGTGCGAAGCAGAAGCGCGCAATCCTCGAAAAGCTCGCCGATGGCAAAATCGATATCATCATCGGCACCCACGCCTTGCTGTCAAAAGACGTGCGCTTTCACGATCTGGGGCTACTCATCATCGACGAAGAGCAAAAATTCGGTGTGGCGGCCAAGGAAAAGATTCGCCAGCTCAAGGTCAATGTCGACACGCTCACCATGACCGCCACCCCCATACCGCGCACCCTCAAATTTAGTCTCCTCGGTGCTCGTGATCTATCCGTCATCAACACCCCTCCGCCCAATCGACAGCCCATCCATACCGAGCGCAGGACATTTTCGACCGAATTTATCCGCGAAGCCATTTACTACGAAATCCATCGCGGCGGACAGGTCTTCTTCGTGCACAACCGCATCCAAACCCTCCCCGCCATCGTGCAGCTCCTCCAACGCCTGTGTCCGGATTTGCACATCGCATCCGCTCATGGGCAAATGCCCGCACAGGAGATTGAGCATACCATGCGCCTCTTTATCGAGGGGCAAATCGATGTGCTGGTCTCTACCAACATTATCGAAACGGGCCTGGACATCCCCAATGCCAATACCATCTTCATCAACGACGCGCACCTTTACGGATTGAGTGACCTGCATCAACTGCGCGGACGCGTGGGAAGGTCTAATCGCAAAGCTTTTTGTTACCTACTCACTCCTCCCCATACGCCATTGACAGAAAACGCCATCAAACGCCTGCGCACCGTTGAAGAATTTTCCGAGCTCGGCAGTGGCATCCACATCGCTCTGCGCGATTTACACATACGCGGAGCTGGTAACCTCCTCGGCAGCGAGCAAAGTGGATTTATCAACAACCTCGGATTCGAAACCTACCAGCGCATCTTAGACGAAGCTATCCGAGAGCTCAAAGAAGTGGAGTTCAAAGATTTGTTTAAAGAGCAGCTCCAACGCCCATCCTACCGGTACATCTACGAGGTCTCCATGGAGCTCGGCGAAGAGATGTACATCCCCGATGATTACGTCCGAAGCCAACGCGAGCGGATGAACTTATATACGCGACTCAATAGCATACGCACCGAAGCCGGCTTGCAGCGCTTCGCCGAGGAGCTAAGGGATCGCTTCGGCCCCCTGCC
This sequence comes from Saprospiraceae bacterium, assembly GCA_015490715.1. Classification (GTDB taxonomy): domain Bacteria; phylum Bacteroidota; class Bacteroidia; order Chitinophagales; family Saprospiraceae; genus S141-43. The sequence goes on from WFXH01000101.1 coordinate 13,070, forward strand.
TCCTCCCGTAGAACGCCTGCTCGACACTATGCGCATCAAATGGATCTGCCAGAAGCTCGCCTTCGAACGCATCATCCTCAAAGACAACACCCTCAAAATCCACCTCCCCGAAAACCCCTCCAATCCCTACTACGACAGCCCCCTCTTCCAAAAACTCCTACAATACATCCACTCCCACCCCCAACAATGCCAGCTCAAACAATCCACCCGCCGCCTTTCATTGCTCATCAACGGCATCCGGGATATACGCGATGTAAAATTGCAGCTCTCCGACCTGCAATCCTCTCTCATCCACGAAGAACCTCAGTCTGCAACACTTTAGCACCGTATCTATGCGTTTAATCCATGTGACGATACACCGAATACCTCCGATCATGCGCTGGTCATTTCAGCTCTATGCTTTGACTATCAGTGTATTGATGATTTTTTTGTTCTATCACGCCTGTACACTTTGCCCTGCTGAGAAGCTGTCCAAGCACGCCCAACAATCGAAGGTAGAAGCACCTTTGGACACGGGTCTTCATTGTTGTGGAGACGGTCAAGGGCATCCCTGCTTCCCTTTTGTCGACCCTAAGCGCGACCGATGGCAAAAGCCGCAACTCTTGCTCGACAGGTTTGGACCCTTCGAAGGTATGAATATCGCCGACATCGGAGCGGGTTATGGGTATTTTGCACTCCGATTGGCCCAACGCGGAGCCCACGTCATTGCCATTGACATCGACAGTGCCGCACTCGACAGCCTTCAAACCCTTTGGCAATTCTTCCACGCACGGCGCGGCCGCTTAACCACACGTCTGACCGACCCCACTGACCCTGCACTGGCTTCTCAAGAGGCCGACCAAATCTGGATCGTCAACACCTATCACCACTTTCCCGACCGCATCGACTATATGAAAAAGGTGCACAGCGGACTAAAGCCCGACGGCAAGCTCATACTGATCGATTTCAAAATCGACACCCTCCCCGTCGGCCCGCCCCCCCACATGAAAATACCCCACCATCAAGTCGTCGAGGAGCTCCGACAAGCTGGCTTTGTAATTTTAGATGTAGATGTTCAGACGCTTCCCTACCAATACATCATCACGGCGCGGTGATACGGCACATGTCATAGGGCTTTTAAAGATTTTCCTCCGTATGAAATAGTAGTCGCATCCACTATTCGCATCGACCGTAGGACTACCGATACGCCAAGTGGCTCCAACGCATATTAGCCTTGCAGGTCCTGCAAATGCCGATATAGTTGCTGGACATTGGCGATGGGTACGATTTCAATCGGGGATAAAATCTTCTTATCGGTCGATAGGGAGGGGATGAAGATAGTGTGAAATCCGAGCTTCGCGGCCTCGGAGATACGTCGATGCAAATGGCTCACCAGGCGCAGCTCTCCTGTTAGGCCAACTTCACCGGCAAAACAATACCCTGCCGGTATGGGCCATTCTTCAAGGGAAGAGAGCAAGGCGGCCAGCACTGCCATGTCCATGCCGGGATCTTGCACGCGTATGCCACCGACCATGTGGAGAAACACATCTTGACGGCCGATGACGAGGCCAAGGCGCTTTTCGACGACGGCCAAGAGCATGGCAAGGCGGCGCATGTCAAAGCCCGTCGCCGAGCGCTGGGGGGTGCCGTAAATCGATGGCGTCACCAATGCCTGCGCCTCTACCAATAGTGGGCGAAACCCCTCCATCATCGCCCCCGTAGCGCTGCCGCTCTTTGTCGGCCCCTGCATATCCATAAAAAACTCCGAGGGGTTGGCCACGGGTTCCATACCGCCCTCCCCCATGCGGTAGATACCCAGCGCTTCGGTACTGCCGTAACGGTTTTTGATCACGCGCAATAGCCGATAGCTGTAATGGCTATCCCCTTCCAGTTGTAGGACCACGTCGACCATGTGTTCGAGCACCTTCGGGCCTGCTATAAGTCCTTCCTTAGTGATGTGGCCGATTAAAATGACGGGCACGTGCCGCTGCTTGGCAAAGCGGAGTAGCTCAGCAGTCGATTCGCGTATCTGACCCACCGATCCCGGAGCCGATTCGAGGAAGGGCGTCTTCAATGTCTGTACAGAGTCTACGATGAGCAGGCCGGGAGCCATCTCATGGGCCATCCGCAATATTTCACCTACATTGCTGGACGTGCTGATGAAAATGCTGTCCACATGGCCAAAGCCTAAGCGCTCCGCCCGCATCTTTACCTGAAATGCGCTCTCCTCCCCTGTGACATAGAGTACCTTGCCTTCGGGCCATCGCCGCGCGATTTGCAAACACAGCGTCGACTTGCCAATGCCGGGATGTCCACCAAGTAGTATGACTGATCCGGGCACCACTCCTCCTCCCAATGCCGTGTCCCACTCCTCCTCACCTGTCGCAATGCGGCGTGCATCGCCCACTTCAATCTCGCGAAGCGGCCGCACATCAGATTCCACTACTCCATGCTTCGCCCACCAATCGGATCCTCTCTTTTTATCCCCTTCCCTGCGCTCTTCAACAAAGCTATTCCACTCCCCACACGAAGGACACCTCCCCATCCACTTGGGAGACTCGACCCCGCATTGGGTGCAGACAAAGACGCTTTTTGATTTCATGCCCTACTACCTTTCACCTTACACGACACCGCGACCGCCTTATGTCCTCTAGTCTCTCTAATACATTCTCCTACATTGGCCCTACAATTGCACCATTTGAATCCACTGATAGCGTGCGATGATCCCGATATCTTCACCACTGGCAGTCATGAGTTTTTCAAATCCCACACATTGCAAGCTGTCGTTATAAAAGAGGTGTTGCATAGGCGTACTCAGATCAATGCTACCCTCCGCTGCACGCAACGCATCTCTCCGAGAATTTTGCAGGCGCAATTCCGAGCGAAGGAAACGCAATTCATAGGCCCACGATGGCAGGTGAAAATGCCCTCCTACCACCAACGGGGCTTTGATAGTCCGCAGGGTATCGATCAATTGACGCATCTGATGGTGATACTGCTGCTGAAGAAGAGGCGTAATAGGCGGAGCAAAATAGACATTGACCACGTAGAGACGTCGACCATCTAAGGTCTTATGAAAGGTCATCAGCTGAGGAAATTGCCCTATAAAAAGGGTATCGTATCGCCGAATAGGTATGCGCGCAAAACAGGCCTTGCCGTGATCGTCGGCACGCACCGCCCGCACCGAATGCGGGTAAACCTGCTGCAGCGCACCAGTGAGCATTCGCTCATGCATCGGTGTCCACCCTTCAAACAACACCACATCGGCCCGTGCATGCGCTAAATAATCACGTAACGTATCCATCGGCAGTGAAAGATCGGTTAAACTCACCTGTGCAATGCGCACATCGGGCCAATCCTCCCGCGGTCGATACTGCAACTGTGGATTCGAACTGTACTTTAAAAAAATACTCAAAGCGGCACTCGCCATAAAAGAAGTCCACATCAACCGCGGCCAGTGAAATACTAAAAAGACCAGCCCTAAAAACAGGTACAAGAACATCCAGTGATGCGCGTATTCTTCAAAAAATCGCAATGAAGGGACCATCGGGTAAATGCTCAACACAACTGTCCCAAAGGCAAGGAGAACGTATAGCCACTCAACCCAAAGTCCCCAACTCTCCTGTGTCTTTCTGTTCATGTCAATAGCGCAATACTACGGGGAGCTTTGCCGTCATATCCCTCCCTCGAGTAGTAGTTATGCCGACGAAGATAATGTAAATATCGCTTCTGCAAGCCTGTCCACGCTCATCCCGCCCATCCCAGTACAAAAATCCACGTCTTCCTACGGGCAATTGCTCCGAAAGGCGCCGCACCAACACTCCATCCGTGGTGTATACCGCACAGCTTAGGCGCGCCTCCTCCCCATCCGCTAAAGAATAGTGTATCCACAATAGGGATGAGGTATCCCTATCGGGTGAAAACACCTCCCGATCGAGCCATACGCGCATGGGTGCGTCGGAGTGGACTGGCAGGGCGTTGGCATTGGCATACCCCGGCGTCGCATATCCCGTCTGAGGAAGTCCAGACACCCAATTGAAAGGAACCTCTGAATCTATTTGCGTCGATACGCGCTCCAAACTCACACCCTCCACTTGCACATAGTCGCTTCGATGCATATCTTCGGAGTAATCCATGGCATCCAATACGATACGTTGCCCAAATCGACCCCACAGCAAGCTGACATTTCCTCTCCTGTCGGGCAACGGTGGCAATGGCGCCTCCCAGATATGGGCTCCATCCTCGATGGGATAGTCTCGACGTATCTTCCACGGCTGCGGCGTCAGGGCGATGATCTGGCCCGGCAGCATATACCCCCGTCGGAGCGCACGCACAACGACAGTATCTTCCGCACCGATATTACCTATGCGAAGACCGTCTAAACGCAAGATGCTGTCGGTCACATTGACAATCTCCACGAAATCCACCCCATCCGGCAGCGGATTAAACAACACTTCATTGATCAATATATTGCCCACATCGGGATCGACAGGTATACCCAACCAGCTGTGTAGGTCTTCACCCAATCGCCGCATTGTGCAATTGGCCAAGGCATCACGCGCAATCGTCAAGCCATAGACATGACCCTCTTCCATGGGGCTTTCAAGCTCGAGATGTAGGACAAAGGGATTGCGGTAGTCTCGATACACCTGGCGAATATTGCGCTCCGTGATCTGTATGTCTGTAGGAGTACCCGTACTGCCAAGTGGTAAGATTTTTTGGTTGAACCGCACTGTAACACTCCACGCATCGAGTGCTGCAATTTCATCAATGCGTATCTCGATACTATCCACACCATAGATCGAATGAGGTGGCAGTCGTCCCGGTGTACCACCTTCAAGCGACTTCGACGCACGCCATGCATCTGCTCGACAGATGTATGCCATGTCACTCGGCTCAATGCTCCACCCTCCTTCTCGCTTCGACTCTTCGCGGATCATCGCAGGCGCATATGCGACAAAGTCAATGGTATTGCCCACCACATCTTCGAGCACGAGCTCTTCGCCGTCGTTATTGAGCGAAGGAAACCCCTTCACGGCGACGACGCGCCCATAGGGCTCAAACTCCTCATGAAACCGCTCATCACAAAGAAGCACAATTTCACCCGGCTCCAATGTATCCGAAGGCAATTCGACAGCTCGCGCATTGTCGCGCAGATAGAGCTCCGATAGGTCGATGTACTTTTTCGAGCGATTGTAGAGCTCCACAAACTCCGCCACCGGCAATCCCACCGGCGGCGATGGATCAAACATGACTTCCGTAAAGAGCACATCAAAGGGCTCTGGAGACTCTGTATAGATATACGCAAATTCGAGTGTATCCGACGCCAGTACATTTCGATATGCATCGGCTATGTCAAACACTACAAGCCGAACACTCATGCCCACCGGCAGCGAGTCCCTCCATTGGCAATACAAGCGATGGCTATCTACCTGTACCTTTTCGGCGGCCGCATCATTCAACATCACACTGGTGGCATGCACAGATGACGCATCGATGGGCTCATCAAAGAGGAGCGTGAGATGATAGGCGTCATGGACCACATACCCTACGAGCTGAGGCGGAAGGGTGTCGGGTGGTGGATCTCCAATGGCGACGTTATCCCACCAGATCTTGCCGCGACGCGAGGGTGTATAAAAAGATACGAGTCCCACATAACCTTCGCGAAAGGCAAAACTGTCCCTCCACCGTCCCAGTACGTGGGCTACCCCCTTCTGAAGGTCGATGGCCTCTGCCTGCCAGGCCTCCCCATCGTAAGCCCAATGTAGGCGCACATGCACTTTCGAACCTGAGAGAATGGGCTCCGCACTTTTTTCCCTACGCACTATCTGGTGGTCTCTGTACCACAACATCCAGATGGGATCCGGACTTCCCGCATCCCCAATGCGCACGGCTACCGCCATATCATACGGCAGATCGACATGGCGTGTCCAAAGCAAAAATTCCGCGCCGTTTTGTTGGGAAGGCGAAAAGTCCATTTCCACCTCCCAACTCCACTGAAGGGTATCCAATCGCACAATGGGATAAAACACCGAAGAGCGCCCCTCGTCACTGCCCAATAAGATCAACCTGCCACCTCGATCGATAGCATAATCCGCAGTATCGCCGAGCCAACCCTCTGGGTATTGATCCGCTTCACTAAAGTCCCAAAAATACTGGCCATAGAGCGCTGAAGCAAGAGTCAGATGTACACACAGTATACACACCCAATGCATTCTCCATGTGTTGAGGTGTTCGCTTCCCGTGGCTCAATACCCGCATTCCACGCGTACCGTCTCGGCTGCTGCAATCACAATCGCATGAGGTCCAACCATGCCACCCATCGCAATACCGTCCACTTCCACTTGTGCCGACGCTGTTGGATATAGTTAAAGAGCCAGTACAAGCCATAGACATGAAGGGCCCCCATGATGATAAATCCCACCACATGCATCGGGGCAGGCCGCCAAACAAAGATGCTCGTCACATGGGGCGGATGGATCAAATACATGTAATTCCATCCAAAGGCCAGATCAATAGTGCCGACCACCACTATGAGGAACAATCCTATGCGGAAGACTCTCCAGAACGCATCCGATCGAATGTCTCGGCCTTCAACAAAGAAGAAATATAAGGGAATCACAATGTTGACTGCATGACTGAAAAAATACCGAATGAAATATTCCATCTTTGGCATGTTGGGAATCTCCGGGGTGATAAACCCCTGCAGCGATCCCGCTAAGCCCAGTAAAAGGGTAAATTCAAACAGCGTTTGATTAAACCGAAAGAGCAAAAAAATCACCGTATAGCGAGCTATGTCGCAGAGATGCAACGGCAAAGAGTGCTCCATAGACCACACGCCGAGGTAATACTCATATCCGTTGAGAAAGATTTCATACCCGATAAGTAAAAATCCGAGAAAGTGTTTGAAACTCATTCGATGCTTGCGAAATTTGATACCCGCATACAAGACGAGCACCAAAAAGACAACGAGGGAGACTAAACCTATCCATTGGTCCGCATTGCTCGCCTCCACAAACTTACGTGGCCATTTCATATTCCGACATTTCTACCAGCCTGACCGTACCACACCAATAATGGGCAAATACGTATCTTGCGGCCCTAAGCACCAACGAATATACACATTTTTCTTCAATTGTACGGCTTCAGCTGATGGATTTTCTCATACTCGCTATAATAACGAATGCACTCGTACTGCTGTTGTTCAAATACTACTCCCGCCGCAAGTGGAATCTCTTCAAAATCATCATGGTCAACTACGCTGTGTGTTTTCTCGTGGGGCAGCTCTTCGTCCATGAGCCACTTACTTTGACCGATTTAATGCAAAAGCCGTGGGCTCTACCCGCACTCGGATTGGGGGCGATTTTCATCATCGGCTTTAATCTCTTAGCCCTGACCGTGCGCTATTTTGGTGTGACGGTCGGCACGTTGATGCAGCGCATGTCGTTTGTCAGCACGGTGCTCTTTTCCATCGTATGGTATGGGGAGACAATGACGGGGTGGAAGGTAATCGGCATTGTCTGTGGCCTGGCCGCCTTGTGGCTTTTTATTGTGCAAGACGAAAAACAGCTCGCCACTTTGTCTGCCCAGGCGCGGAAATACTGGTGGATACCGCTCACGACCTTTTTACTCAGCGCACTGATCGAAGTGGTATTGCTCTATTTAGACCGCAGTCACATCGTACGCCCTGCCGACGAAGCCTTTGTGACGGCACTTTTTGGCTCGGCTGCACTCTTTGCCGCTTTGAGCTATCTATTTCTTCGCTTACAGCAAAAAATTTTTTCCTTGCAGTGGTATGAAATCGTTGGCGGTATTGTCCTCGGTGTGATCAATTACTTTTCGATCTACTACATTTTACGGGCATTACAGACCAAAATTCCCGGATCTGTGCTCTTTCCGATACTTAATACGGGTATCATTGCGTTGGCTACAACGGCGGGTGTGTGGTTATTTCGCGAACAATTGCAGCGCCGTCAAAAATGGGGCATAGCACTCGCCATCGCAGCATTGTGGATATTACAAACCCAACGATAAAACACCATGAACAAGCAAAAGGCTACGTACCGCACGATTGAAGACATCGGCAATGCATCGCTCGTCGTTCGGAAAAGCAAATTTTTATCCTTTGCCATGCCCGCCCGCAGCGAAGAGCAAATCAACGAACAGCTGCGAAGCTTGAAAAGCCATCACCCACGCGCACGCCATATCTGCTATGCCTGGCGCCTCAATCCTCTGCGCCCTAAATTGCGTGCCTACGATGCAGGTGAACCCTCCGGCACTGCCGGTAAGCCCATCCTCAACGAAATTCTCGCCATGGATCTGTTCAATGTGGCCGTCTACGTCGTGCGTTATTTTGGCGGTATAAAATTGGGCACCGCCGGCCTTCGACAGGCATACCGATCAGCAGCATACCTCGCCTTAGACGATGCCACAATCATTACCACTACCTTGTGCCATCACTATACCTTGCACTTCGACTATGCGCACCTGCCCCAAGTTATGGAATTGCTCAAGTCTTCCGGGGCCGAAATCGAATCACAGGAATTCGCCGAAACACCCACCTTGCAGTTTAAAATACCCATCGACGTGGCACCTCAGATGATTCCCAAGCTGCACCAAATCGTCTGCCCCGACCAAGCTCTATCCACTAACAACGATGTCCCCGCATCGTCCTGCATCCAACACCTCTTCACGGCGTAGTCCCCTTTGCGTGGGGTTGGCCGGAGGAATAGGCGCGGGCAAGTCGACCGTCGCACACGTGTTTGAGCTGCTCGGCATCCCGGTGTACTATGCCGACCAGAGGGCTCGCGCACTGATGCAATCCGACAACCATTTAATACAGCAAATACGACAACTCTTCGGCCCACAGGCCTATCATCCCTCCGGCACACTCAACAAAGACTACCTGCGGAATCAAATTTTCAACAACCCCGAGCGCAAAGCCCAGCTCGAACGCATCGTACACCCCCGAGTATATAGAGATTTCAGCCGCTGGCGTGAGCAACAGCAAAGCCCTTACGTACTGCTCGAATCGGCTATACTCTGCACTTCACACGGACTCGATCAGGTCGATACCCTCATCTTTGTAGATGCGCCGCGTGCCCTACGCCTGCACCGAGTCGTACACAACAGAGGCCTACCCACCAAAGTGGTCGAAGCCATCATACAAAGCCAGCTCAGGGAGGAACAACACTGTAGGGCAAGAGCGGACTTTTTGATACGAAACGACGGGCATCACTCGCTCATTCGGCGCGTCTGTGCCATTCATCGACGTCTCCTGGCAGGTACTCCATGCGAAAGGCGAAATAGTTTGTAATTTGCAGCCAAATGATGCCGGGTATGGAAAAGTCCAAGTACTACATCCAGCTGGAATATCGGTACGGCGCACACAATTACGCGCCCTTGCCCGTCGTCCTCACACGAGGCCAGGGAGTCTATCTATGGGACATCGAAGGGCGCCGCTACTACGACTTTTTATCGGCCTACTCCGCAGTCAATCAAGGGCATTGCCACCCGAAGATTGTCCAGGCCCTCACCGATCAAGCCCAGCGGCTCACGCTCACCTCGCGGGCCTTTTACAACGACCAGCTCGGTCCTTATCTCGAATTTATGTCGCGCCTCTTCGGCTACGACAAGCTCCTCCCGATGAATACGGGAGCCGAGGCTGTCGAAACAGCAGTGAAATTGTGCAGACGCTGGGCGTACGATGTCAAAAAAATCCCGAAATACGAAGCAAAGATCATCTTCGCCTGCGACAATTTTCACGGCAGGACCCTTACCGCCGTCTCGGCATCGACGGATCCCTCGAGCTACGAGGGATTCGGTCCCTTTCTGCCGGGCATCGTCAAAATTCCCTACAACGATATCCCTGCCCTCGAAGAGGCTTTACAAGACGACCATGTGGCCGGCTTCGTCGTGGAGCCCATCCAGGGCGAAGCAGGCGTCGTCGTTCCCGACGAAGGCTACCTGTCAAAAGCCTACGAGTTGTGCAAAAGCCATCGCGTCCTCTTCATTGCCGATGAGATTCAGACCGGCATTGCGCGTACGGGCAAGATGCTCTGCTGTGACTACGAAGAGATTCGGCCAGACATACTCATACTGGGCAAAGCCCTTTCCGGAGGCGTGTACCCTGTCTCTGCAGTCCTGGCTGATGATGAAATTATGCTCACCATCAAGCCCAACGAACACGGCTCCACCTTTGGCGGCAATCCCCTCGCATGTCGCGTAGCCGTGGCTGCTCTTGAGGTCGTACTGGAAGAAAAGCTGGCCGAAAACGCCTACCGACTCGGAAAGCTCTTCCGCCAGCGCATGGATGCTCTGCGTCAAAAATCTACGCTCATCAAAGCAGTGCGCGGCAAGGGACTGCTCAATGCCCTGGTCATCAACGACAGTCCACAGAGCCGTACCGCCACCGAAATATGCCTCGCACTGATGGATAATGGCCTGCTCGCCAAACCTACCCACGGCAATATCATACGCATGGCACCACCCCTCATCATTACAGAAGAACAACTCCAGGAGTGCTGCGACATCATCGAAACGACTGTGCTGAGCTACGAAAAAAACCGCGATGAGATCCAATCGGCGTCGCCCTCGCGTACCAACGTTCACTAATGGCTAACCGCAGAGATACTGACCGAGCAGGACGCGGGCGCCTTCCTCCAGCGTACAGTGAGACAAAACATCCGACTCGACAATAAATATCACCGTAGAGCCAATTTCAAAATAGCCGAGCTCTTCACCACGACGGACGTGCCAGGTGCCCTGCATCTCAAATTCCTCCTTCCTCTTTCGGAGCGCCTGGGCCCACCCCGGCACAAACGTTAAGAGTATCTTCCCCACAATCATCGCACCGATAAACACAAACTCAAATCTCCCATACGCGCACCTACCCGATAAGACGACGCGCTCATTGATGCAATACAGCGACTTGACGCGCTCCACACTTCGCTCGTTGACGGGAAAGAGTCGGCCGGGGAAAAAAGCTATTTTTTCAATCGTCATATCCACAGGTGCATGGACACGATGATAATCGCCCGGAGAGAGGTAAATGGTCACATAGCTGCCCGTATGCATCGCATCGGTACCCGTAATGTACGCCTGAGGATACGCCTCTCCCTTACACTGGATTAAAAGTCCTTCCGTCAGGCTGCCAAAGCGATACAGATATCCCTCTGCTGGCGAAGCCACACCCCGCTGAGCAAAGGGGCGCATGCCTTCTTTAAAATGCCGGGTGAAAAATTCGTTAAAGGTCTTCACCGTCGCCCAATCAAAGGCAAACTGAGTGAGATCAATGCGGTATTTGCGCACATACCACCGTATGGCGAAATGCAGGAGCCATTTCGGCGCTTGCCATCGCGCAAACCAGCCGACGATACCCGTCAGCGTTCGCTGCCCGATTACGGAAAGAAGCCGGGTAATCAAGACTGTGTAGGTTTAGCCGATGGCTCGGAAAAAAAACGCTCCTGGATGCGCCGGGCCTCCGCTTCGTAGAAGGGCATCACTTCGGGATTTTTCATCGCACCAATGTTGATTGCCCTTTCGCGGTCCATACCCAGGAAGAGGCGCTTGACGGGCGCTTCCATTTTCTTTCCGCTTATGGTAGTGGGTATTCCAGGGGCTTGGATGATTTCGTCGGGCACGTGTCGCGGGCTGTACTGCTCTCGCAAGCGCTCCTTTATACGTTGGCGAAGCTCATCCGTCAGCGTTTTATCCTCATCTGTGACGACATACAGGGGCATATAGTGATTGCCGTCGGGCAACTCGAGGTTGACGATCAGCGAGTCGATGATCTCTGGCAAGCTCTCCACCACTTTGTAGATCTCCGCAGTGCCGATGCGCACGCCGTGGCGGTTTAAAGTAGCATCACTGCGTCCATAGATGATCACGCCATCACGCGGAGTGATTTCGATCCAGTCGCCGTGACGCCATACGCCCGGGTACATCGAAAAGTAACTCTCCCTGTATCGACGCATATCGGGATCGTTCCAAAAGTATATCGGCATCGAGGGCATGGGCTGCTTGATCACCATCTCGCCGACTTTTCCGACGAGGCTGTTGCCCTCTGCATCCCATGCGTCGAGATCGCATCCCAGCGCTCTACACTGTATTTCCCCGCGGTAGACGGGCCGCTCAATACAGCCGCCGACAAAGGCCGTGCACACATCGGTGCCCCCCGACATCGAACACAGCCATACGTCTGGATGTACCTCCTCATAGACGTAGTCAAAGCCCTCAGGCGGAAGGGGGGCGCCGGTAGAGCCGATGCTCCGCAAATACCTCAGGGCATAGCGATCGCGTGGTCGTACGCCTCGCTTGCGACAAGCCATTAAATAGGGCGCGCTCGTGCCAAAGTGATGAATGGGTAATTCCTCAGCATACTGCCATAGGCGGTACATATCGGGATAGGCAGCACTTCCTTCATACAGCACAATGCGCGCTCCCATGAGGGCCGAGGCGTGCACAAAATTCCACATCATCCACCCCGTCGTCGAATACCAAAAGAAATTTTCCCCCGGGTGGACATCATTGTGAAAGGCCATGTACTTGAAGTGTTCGAGCAGCACCCCACCGTGACCGTGGGTTATGGCCTTGGGCTTGCCTGTCGTACCCGAGGAATACAACACCCACAGCGGATGAGCAAACGGCACACGAACGAATTGTACCACTTCGACACCTCGTGCCTCCACTTGATGCTCCCAATCGACAAATCGGCTGTCGGGCCGCGGCAAGTCTACACCCAAGTAGGGCACCCAAACTACGAGCTGTATGCTCGGAATTTGTTGTACAATGTGGAGCACTTCCTCTGTGCGGTTGTACTCCTTGCCGTTGTACGTATAGCCATCGCAGGCAAAGAGGACTTTCGGTTGGATCTGACTAAAACGCTCCACAACGGAAAACGTCCCGAAATCGGGCGAGCAACTCGACCACACCGCTCCCATCGCGGCTGTAGCAAAAAAGGCTATGCTGGCCTCAGGCACATTGGGCAAGTACGCAGCTACCCGATCCCCGGTACCGACACCTGCATCGCGCAATAGCGCCTGCACCGCTGCCGTCTTTTGCTTGACCTCTCCCCAGCTCAGCTGTCGCTGCGGTCCGCGTTCGCCACGCCAAAACAGTGCAATATCCACATCCTCCTTTCGCCGAAACAAGTGCTCTGCATAATTGAGCTCAATACCTTCAAACCATCGTGCCCCAGGCATGGAACCCTTCAACACTTCACTGTACGTGCCAGAATAATCCACCTCGAAATACTCAAGCAAGATGGACCAAAATTCCGAAAGATGCTCCACACTCCATTGCCAGAGTTGGCGATACTCCCCAAACTGTAATCCGTATTGCTCTTTGAGATATCGGCGAAAGCGGCTGAGCTGGCTTTTTTTTCGTACGTCATCCGAAGCGCGCCATAAAGTATCCATGATGGCAGTTTTAAACCTACTAACTGCTCATATGCCAGCAGTTTGAAAGACAAATATACGATGTCGAAGGCGTAAAAAAAGGTCGCCCGCGCAGCGCGGGCGACCACAAAACTGTAATGCCATGAAGAGAGTTAGATGCCGAGATTGTATACGATGCGCATGAAGAGGTGACGTCCGTTGTAGGAAAACTGCGGCGACCGTCGCGAATAGATGAATCGACCGGAGGATTGGAAGATGGGATGCACCTCCTCGGGATAGATGTCGAAGAGGTTGTTGGCTCCCACCTTGACGGATAAGGCATCGTTGACTTGCACACCCACGCTCAAATCCGTGATGATTCGCGGATCATAGACGGGATCGACACCTTTGTACTTCTCATCGCGCTGATCATCGGGCAATGGCTTGAGGTTTTCGTCAAATAGCGGCTCATTGGTCGCCTCCACCGTCGACCCGAAGAGCGTATTGCGCAGATACACTGAGTACTTGCCGTAGGTAAAGGTATTGCCCAAGGTGAGCTTGGTCCTCGGAATCGCCGCTTCGAGGTAAATGCGCGATGTCTGGTCGAAGTATTTGTCGACGAGGCCTGCTTCGCGCAACAAGTCGGAGGCGTGGATATCGCCTACCCTGCGCGTTTGGGAGAAGGTAGCCGCAAAATCGGTATTGAGGCGCATGTCTTTCGAAAACATATACTTGTGGGTGAGTACGATGTCCAGGCCACGGCTGCGCGTATCGATGGCATTGGCGAAAAACGTCGCTCGGTTGGCCTGCGCTTGCTCAAAGATGGCCTCGAGCTCTTTACGTGCCTCTTCGGTTTTGGCATCCGAGGGCTTAAATGCACCCGTCAGTACAATGCGATTCTGGATGTCGATCTGATAGGCATCGACCGTCAACGTGACGCCGAGGTCTTTCATCGTAAGGGCAAACCCTGCACTCAGGTTTTGCGAAGTCTCTTCCTTAAGCTTGGGTATGCCGAGGAGCTTGGCAGCACGGGAAGTGTTGGCAAAGGTTCCCCTTTCGGTCGCTACGGTCTTTCCACCTACGGTTACAAAGATGGTGGAAGTACGACTGAAGTGGATTTGATGCAGCGAAGGAGCACGGAACCCCGTGCTGTATGCTGCCCGCAAGTTGAGGAAATCGCCCACCAGATAGCGTCCCGCCACTTTGTAGTTGAATGTGCTTCCAAAATCGGAGTAGTTTTCAAAGCGCCCTGCTACACCGATGAGCAATGCATCGTTGACATCGATCTCAAAATCGGCATAGCCGGCCACACTGTTGCGGAAGGCATTGACTTCGTTGTCGGGCAAAAAGCCCGGGAAGCACTGGCAAGCTGCTGGACGCTGACGCCCTAAAAAGTCGTACTGCAACTCCTCATCGGGAGTGCGCGCCGTGACGAGCTCGCCGTAGATGTCGTAATTGCCCCACGAGAGCTCCGTACCCGGAAATATCCAGTAGTTTTCCAGGCGGTACTCAGCTCCAAAAGCCGTGTTGACACCCTTTAATCCAAACCACCCTTCGAAGTATCGGGAGATGTCGAAATTGGCCGTGTTTTGAGCAAAACCGTGCCCTCCATTGTTGAAGTCGGTCGGACTCTTGCTCTCCAAGGTGGCGTTGTGGGCATGACTCATCTGAAACTCAAACACGTTGGAGCCATAGGTATTGCTGATGTCGATGTTCCACGATGCCACCGTGCCGCGCAAGCCAAAGGCTATCGATCGGTCGGTGATGTTGGAGTTGATCTGCGGTACCGTGCCGTTAAACCATATCGAAGTAACCGTACGGCTCTGATTGGGCAAGCGATAAAAACACCCCGAATTGCCCCTGCGGTAACCCGCACCACCAAAGGCGTACACTTCGAGGTTTTCGCCGACGGGTACACCCATGTTGACGAAAAACTGCCCCTGACGCAACGCGCTCTGACCGACGCGCATGTTGAAATCCGTTCGATCTAAGCCCCGTGCTCGGAGTTCATCTTCGGTGGCATCTTCCTTGAGCAAAGCGCGCAGCTCGTCCAAGGTGGCAGCATTGGCGATCTGCTGTTTCAATTCCGAGGAAAAATACTCCACCTCTTGCGCATAGCGCTGTACATCTTCCATCGTGAGATTGTCGAGGTTGGCAAAACCGTCTTCTTTGGCGATGCGCTCTACGGCATTAAAACGGTTGAAGATCGAGCCCTTAAACTCGCGCATGCGATTGGTCCACCCGCGATGCAAAAATTCGCCGGTAAAATTGATGTACCCGCCCTTTGAACCGATGGGCAAACCGTAGTTCAAGCCGAGCTTGACCACTTCGCCATCGTAGCGTCGATCTTGCCCCATGAAGGGTCCGATCTTTTCGGGATCAGTAAAATTGGCTCCCATCGTGTAGTTGAGATGCAGCCGATTGACGTCTTTTCGCAAGCGCACATTGATGATGCCCGCTATGGCATCCGAGCCGTACTGGGCTGCCGCCCCGTCGCGCAATACCTCGATAGACGACACCGCCGTCGACGGTATCGCATTGAGATCCGTCCCGACGTTGCCCCGACCGAAGGTGCCATTGATATTGACCAGCGAAGTCGTATGACGACGCTTGCCGTTGATGAGCACCAACACCTGGTCCGGCCCGAGGCCCCGCAGCGAAGCCGGGTCGATGTGGTCCGTGCCATCCGAAATGGTCTGCGTATTCGAGTTAAACGCCGGTGTAGTGTAGTGCAACATCTGATTGAGCTCCGTCTGCGGAGCAGCAATCGTCAACTCTCCTACGGGAATCACATCGACGGGCACAGGTGATTCGGCCTTCGTGCGCGCGGGATTGCGCGAACCAATAATGACCACCTCGCTCAAACTCAATCCCTCATCCAGGTCAAAGTCGACCGTCACTTCCTGTCCTGCTTCGACTGTTACGCGCTTGGATTTCGAAATGTAGCCTACATAGCTGGCCTTTAAGACATACTCTCCGGGCTCCAACTCTAAGCGGAATGTTCCATCAATGTCTGTCACCGTACCTTGATCCGTCCCTTCGACGTGGACTGTGGCTCCGATCAAAGGTTCGCCGTCGTCGGTTACCGATCCCTTAACGATGCCCTTCTGAGCAGCGAGTGCCAGAGCACCGCTCCATGCTAACACCAAGAGGAAAAGTCTCCTTTTCATATGCATATGTTTTAGATGATGGATTCTTCCGACCCAACGAAAATCAATCACACTCGTTGCTCTGCCCCAATAGCTCCCTGACATCTCTTCACTCGCAAATATATCATTTTTCATAAAACCGTGGAGGCTTCCCCCTATAAAAAAATTTCATCTTTGATAAAATCACCGCGCGCCCACCCCGTTTCCCCACTGTCGTTGCCTCTTTGAACCCCATTGCGATCTTTCGCTTTCAGACAGTGTCCGTACCACACTCTTTTAAGATAAGCCATGAAAACTTTAATGTACACGACAGATGGGAAAGGTTTTCGGCGTTGATTGGATAAATGTACATCCCTGCTTGGTATGTAGAAGATTCGAAAATTTCGCGTATTTTTATGGGCTAAAACCTTTAGACAATGAAAGGCAGATTGCACTCAGGATTGTGGTTGTTGCTATTACCGATCATCCATGGACACTCCGTATTTTCCCAGGTGCGCGGTATTTGCGGCATCACCGCCGAAGAGCAACACATGCTTTACGAGCAAATCGATCGGTTTAAACAGCCTACGGTGGAGATGCGCGAGACGTACTATATCCCCATCGTATTTCATCCCGTAGCCAGAACCAATGGGACTGGAGCATATCTGCGCTACGACCACATGTTGGATGCCATCTGCAAGCTCAATGAAGGCTTCAGCGAGCAGGGCATGGTGTTTTACCTGCCGGGCGTGAGTGAGAGCATTCGCTTCGATGTGAAAAACAACCTCGCCTTCGACAATCCTCGCCAAAGTTATGGCGCCTCTGTCATGAAGCTCAAAGCCGACCAAACCAGATACGGCGTTAACATCTTCATCGTCAACCGCATCAGCTACGATCCCAGCCAGCAGACCCTCGGCTATTACTCGCCCACGTACGATTATGTGGTCATGCTCAAGAAGGAAATTTCCTCTCCTTCTTCGACCTTTGCGCACGAGCTCGGACACTTCTTTGGCCTTTTGCATACCTTTTACGGTTGGGAGGAGACCCAGTACAATCCCAGCCTTCCCACCCCCACCGAAGTCACTCTCCAAACGGCCAATATCACCGTGCCGGTCGAATACGTCAAGCGCGACAAAATGCGCAACAACCAGCGCGTCTGTGAAATCGCCGCCGACAAACTCTGCGACACCGAAGCTAATTACAAACTCGGTTTCGGATACCTCAAATGCGAATGGATGGGCATCGCCAAAGATCCCGACAATGTGCCCCTCCGACCACAAGAGCGCAACTACATGAGCTACTTCCTCCATTGCGATGACTACTTCTTCACTCAAGAGCAAGGACAGGTGATGCGCAACAATTACCTCAGCCCCGAGCGCAACTACCTGCGCAAGAGAACACCCACTGTGGTCGATGCACCCGACGGCGAAATCACTCCCATCTATCCCCTCGACCAGGAAGAGCTCGAAGTATACGGCCTCCTCACCCTCGACTGGGAAGACATACCCAACGCCACACATTATTTAATAGAAGTGTCCAGACGCCGATCGTTTTCCAATATCGTTGCACGTGAAATCGTAGACAAAAGCGAGTTTGCCCTCGAATTTTCACCCAACAAGTACTATTACTGGCGCGTCAAGCCCATTAACGAAACCCACCTATGCGAGCCGTTTTCGGCCAAATTTGTCTTTAAAACCGGCACCATACCGGTACGCACCAGCGATATCGAAGATATCGATCGGTGGTGGATCACTGCGTTTCCCGAGCCAAAAATCACGATGTACACCACAAAGGCCTGGCGTGGTCAGCTCGTCATCTTCGATGCCAATGGCTCTACAGTGCACAGCCAATCCGTGCAAATTCCCTCCGGTCGGTCCAGCATAGACCTCCCCATTGGACTGCATCCCGGAGTCTATTACGTGCAATTCGAAGACGAACGTCGCTTTGAAGTCAAGCGATGGCTCGTCCTGCCATAGGAGTGCCATACCATGAGCTTAGCTGCATTCCACCGCCTCATTAAAACACGTCACAGCCTTGCTGCCTTCCTATTATTGGGGCTCTTGCCACCACTTCAAGCCCAAGAAAATCCATTGCCCTGTGGCACGCCCAACTGGTACGACGCGTGGCGCGAGCGCTATCTACACGAGCCAGCACGATTTCACACCAGTGCAAAGGATACCCCCTATCTGCTCCCCCTACAGCTCTATTTGATCCACTCGAGCAATGCTTCCCCCTATCGCAGTTATCCCCTTTCGACCATTCTCGATGCACTTTGCCAACTCAATGAAGATTTTAAGCCGACAGGGATTCGCTTTTACCTCTACGACAGCATACGAGCCATTGCCTCGGATGAATGGACGAACCACGAAGACATCTTGACCGGCATACAGTTTATGCAAGGACACCAGACGCCAGGGGTCATCAATTGCTACATCGTCAAAGGAGCAGCCGGCACCTGCGGATACAACATCCCCTATGCCGGCATTACCCTCAATTACAGCTGCTTAGGCAAAGACCAGCATACATGGACGCATGAAATCGGTCATCACCTATCGCTCCCACACACCTTCCTGGGATGGGAAGGCAAGAGGTACCACCCCGACAGTCCGACGCCGAAAATCCTGGTGTACGACTATACGCTCTTTAAAGACAGTCTCATTACCGATACCGTGATCTACGATACAGCAGAGGTCGAACTGGCCGATGGCAGTAATTGTCGGCGAGCTGCCGATGGATTTTGCGACACACCTCCGGATTATCTCTCCTACCGCTGGGAATGCGACGACAGCGCCCGAAGCACCTTCGCTCTGAGGGATTACCAAGGCCAGCGATTTTATGCCGACGGAAGCCTCTACATGTCGTATGCCTTTGACGAATGCCAGAATCGCTTTAGCGACGAACAAACGGCATTCATGTGGGCCACGATCCAACACAAGAGGCCTTACCTGCTCGATCACAATCCACCCGTCCTCCAAGCCATTGAGGAAGATCCGATTCTCCTCACTCCACGGGGATATGCATTCCTCGACGAAGAGGACATGATCACCTTTCGATGGAGTGCTGTCGACCATGCGGAATGGTATGTCGTCGAAGTGGCCATCAACAAGAGCTTCTCGCGTCTGCGGCACCGCGTGCTGACCAGCGATACCTCAATCGCCCTGCCCATCAATAGTATTAGAAAACACTGGTGGCGCGTCACGGCATTCAACCGCACGCATTTCTGTGTACACAACACCGCACCACAGAGTTTTATACCCGAAAGCACCAGCCGTACCAAAGAACAGTCTCCAGCAATAAAATGGTGGTACACGGAGGGAGACCTACACATTCAGAGCCCAACGACTCGGCCACTGTACCTTCAACTCCTCACTATCCACGGGAAGGTCCTCTTTGAGACGCAAGATTTTATACCTCAAAAAACACAACGCTTGAATATACCGCCTCTGGTTCCCGGCCTGTACATTCTCAAAGTCTGCACCATCAGGCGCCATGGGCCGTGCACATCACATCGAATCTTCATAAATTAGTCTAACAAACGACGTACAATGAATCTATACATTCGCAGTGGAATCGTTTTTGGCTGGGCATTGCTGTGGACAGCCCAGGGCAGCATAGCACAACAGCTCAGCTATTGCGGTACGCCACCAGACCTGCCCCATTGGCGCTGGTACATGCATCACCGCGAGGCCGGCGTAGAGCTTCGCGAGGATACAACGACCCTCTACGTACCCGTGATGGTATATAGTGTCTTCCAGAATAAAGACCACGTATCCAACAACATCCATTTTATCTTGCGGACCCTCAGTCGTGCGAATTCGGACTTTCGCCGCGCCAACATCCGATTTTATCTCTTTGAAGAACCCGACACCTTGATCAACGACCGATGGTATTCACACGATTATTACGATGGCCAGGAGATGATGGAGGCCAACAACATCGACGGTGCGATCAACATTTACTTTGTGGGAAGTCCGGCGGGCAACTGCGGTTACTACTCTCCTGCTTCCGACGCCGTCGCTATCGCCTACAGCTGCGGCGGATATTCCGCGACTATTTCCCATGAGCTCGGACACTTTCTCAGCCTTCCACACACCTTTTTAGGCTGGGAAGGGACAGAATACTTTCCCAATTCGAAGGCCTCAGACTATAGCCATGTAGTGTTTCGTCCCATCGAAACAGTCGATGGATCAAACTGCCAAGAGGCTGGCGATGGCTTCTGCGATACGCGGCCGGATTATTTGTCTTACCGATGGCACTGCGACAGTGATAGCATGAGTTCGTTTTCACTTACCGATCCCAACGGCGCACAATTTCATGCCGACGGTCGCAACATCATGTCGTATTCCACTGATTACTGCCCTACGATGTTTTCCAAAGAGCAGATTCAGGCCATGCGCACCAATCTTACACGCCGTCGGATCGAATTAGTGCACGATCGTCCTCCCCAACGGCCTATACCGCCGACGAAAATATCGACCCTGCTCTTTCCCTACGGCCATCCGGTGCCTCCCGACACTCCGGTGATCTCCTGGAATACGGTGCCGAATGCCATGTATTACTACGTGCAGGTGAGCAGAAGGCGGTCTTTCAACGGCCCCCTGGTATTGGATACCATCACCACCGACACGGCCTTGTGGATACCAGGGTTGCGCAGTGGCAACACTTATTACGTACGCATCTATCCGTACAATCTGGTCACTTTCGATAACGGCTGGTCCGAACGAATGAAATTTCGAACGGCCAAGACCAGTTCGACCTTTACCGCCGCACGACACGACGGTATCACACTGTATCCCACTTGTGTCCAAAGGGGCATGCCCGTCCGCGTCTATACGGGTGAAATTCGCGTCGAATCCATAACCATCCTATCGCTCTATGGTAAAACCGTCGATCATACTAAAGTACGGCCATCGGAAGTGCTCACCTTGCCGACGGATGCACTTGCTCCAGGCATGTACATCCTGCAGCTGTACAACCGTAAGGGTATGATTCGACGAGCGGTCTTCTTAGTGCAATGAGGAGTTATTGCCCAGAGCCTTCCCATTTTTCGAGCAATCCGTTGCGCTCGACGACGATGAAGGCATCGTGGTAACCCCGCTCCTTGACCGTAGCCAATACGCGCTTGGCCTCTTCAAGGGTGTGGTAATCGCCGATGACGATGATGCGCCAATCGCCCTTCGTCCAGTGCTCAATGCGTCCGAGGTCGGACACCACCGAGGTGTGAAAGGTCGTCGGCGGCCGATAGGCCACCACGCGTACTTTATAAGTGTTCCGTGATTGGTCTTTTACCCTATTACTCGACGATACCTGTTCGTCTGTTGCGGGAGGATGGACAGGGGCTGCTCCGGCAATGCGCTGGTGTTGGGCCCGAGTATGCTCATCTTCGTAGACGATGAAGGCCTGCGGCCACCCCTGCCGACGTACTTTTTTCAAAATGGCAAGGGCCTCCTCTTTTGTAGAGTAGCAGCCCAGGCGCACTTTGATCCACTCACCCGATTGGAGACTGTAGACCTCGCCGTACCTCGATAGAGCCGCAAAGCGCTTTTTCAAGCCATTGGGGTGCCGAAGCGCAGCCAGCTGAATGCAGTAATGACGGCCGTTTTCTCCAGTCTCCGCACGAAGTACCGCTATGGTATCGATGAGGAGCTTGCTCAAATCGAGGACCGGCAAGGGACGGTGTGTCGAAGGAGTCTTGAGCTTCTGAGGAGGTATGACGATGGGCTCCAACGGTTCAGCATCCTTTGTTTGCCACTGCCCTGTGCCCTTTTTAGAGCTCTGAGTCACGACGTAGATATCTTGCCGCCCCTTACCCACGGGGCGATCGGAAGTAAAATAAGCTCGCCCCTCATTGTCTACGACCCAACCGTAGTCGTTGTGCGGAGAGTTGATACATGCACCGAGGTTTTCCCTGTCGCGCCATTGGTCGGCCACGCGTCGAATGCGAAAGATGTCGTATCCTCCCAATCCGTCGTACCAATCGGAAGCAAAGTACAAGGTGTCGCCTCGTAGATAAGGCGTAATTTCATTGCCCGGCGTATTGACATGTGGGCCCAAATTGACGGGCTCCGTCCAAAAACCATCTCGATAATGGGATACATAGAGATCGTACTTTCCGTAGCCCCCCTCTCGATTAGAGGCAAAATACAGGGTATGGCCATCGGGCGTCAAGTAGGGAAAGCCCGTCGAAGCATCTTCCGCATTGTGCGGAAAATCCTCCTTTATCCATCGATCGCTGTCGTTATCGTAACGAGCAAGCACAATCTTTACCCTTCCGTCGTCGTCTAAGGCATCAATAGCGCGAAGCCAACGGCCCTCCCCACCGGTCATCCATGCGACAACTGTCCCATCCGCCGAACTGCTCACTATGCCATTGGTAAACTCCCTCCATTGGTCAAAGGGTAAAGGCGCATGATCTCCGCGAACG
The DNA here is from genome assembly GCA_015490715.1 of Saprospiraceae bacterium. Lineage (GTDB taxonomy): Bacteria > Bacteroidota > Bacteroidia > Chitinophagales > Saprospiraceae > S141-43. The sequence continues at coordinate 35,977 of WFXH01000101.1, forward strand.
GCATAGTACATGGCCTGGTCCGAGGGCCGGGGAGCTTCCTCCCCCTTTGTCTGCCACTCCTCCCACATGCGTCCGCGCTCGGAAAGATAGACCAATGCCCCATCGTATACCATCGGAAAGGCATCGGTATACGGGCTATTCGTCGGCAGCGGTTCAAGCACACACCCCTGCGGTGCAGCCATCAGCTCCCTGGCTATGCGACAACCCCGAATGAGCTCCGCAGCCTCTTCGGGATTTTCCTCCGCATATCGCGCATAGGCCGCCATAGCCTCCTCATAACGCATCATCTTCTTAAGTATGTCCCCATACAACCGATACAATGCCCTATCATCTGGCAACTTAGTAAGCAATTCCTCAAAATACACCTTGGCCGATTGCAAATCCCCAACCTGCTCATAACACCTCCCCAGACGTATGTGCCCCACTACATCGTCGGGATGCTCCGATAGATATTGCAAGTAAGCGTCTACCGCTGCCTCATAGTCTCCAGCACGGTAAAGCGAATCGGCCACTCGGCGCGTATCCTGTTGCGCCAGGAGCCCATGCGCCAGGATGAAAAACATCACAGCCACATATACGACCCTCTTCATCATCGTATGTTGACTCTGTGGAGAATTCATATGCAAACTTTTAGTAAAGTTTTATATCATCAATTTCAACCGCTAAAATATGCAATTTTTCTTTAATGTGTATCTGAGGGGCGGAATTTTCGCGAGAATCTGCGCATGCATTCACAATTTCATGCGACGTTGTAACTTCATGCGTACATTTTATGCTGTGACGATGCGTGTGCTCGTATTATTGGTCTGTCTATGGAACATTGGATATGAAGTAATTGGTCAGCAAGTCTACCGCAATCATGCCCAGGCCATCCCTGTGGACCTCATCGTACGCCTCAAGCCGGCGTATACGGTGTCGGATTTGCGATGGCAGGTAGGTGTCTGTTTTCCGTTGTTGGATACCAGTTGCTGGGAGCTCGTCCCCATTTGGGAGCGCCTGGGGCTGTGGCAGGTGCGGGTACACTGTGCCGATAGGGGGCCAGCATTGCGGTTCACTCTGAAGGGGTGGCAGAGGCTGCCGGCTGTCGACGCTGCTATTGAAAATCGCCCCATCGAGTGGCGGCGCATCCCTGACGATCCACAGTTTGACAAACAATGGCATCTGTACGATCCACAGACGATGGTCGACTTAGACATGCCTGTGCTATGGGACGTCGACACAGGGGGGATTACAGCTGCAGCGGATACCATAGTCGTCTGCATCATTGATGGGGGATTTGATTACTTGCACGAAGATCTCTTGCCCAACCAGTGGATCAACCTCGGGGAAGTGCCCGACAACGGTATCGACGACGACGGCAATGGGTATGTCGACGATTACCTCGGGTGGAATGTCGCCACTTTTTCGGACGACATACGCGTATCGACCTCGCACGGCACGCGCGTCGCTGGCCTCATTGGTGCGCGGGGTAATAACGGCAAGGGCGTTGCAGGCATCAACTGGAGGGTAAAGCTCATGTACGTTGCGGGCATTTCCGATATTGCTTCGGTCCTTCGCGCATTTCGCTATCCCTACGGCATGCGCAAGCTCTACAACGAAACTGGTGGAGCTGCAGGGGCCTTTGTCGTCGCCATCAATGCTTCCTGGGGCATTCCCAATCTCTTTCCCGAAGATGTACCCATATGGTGTGCGCTGTACGACAGCCTCGGTGCGGAGGGCATACTCACTGTGGCGGCAGCCCCCAATCGGTATGAAAACGTCGATTCTGTGGGCGACATGCCGGCGCTGTGCAGCTCGGATTATCTCCTCGTAGTGACCAATCTCGACCGACAAGAGCAATTCCGATCGGCGGGTTATAGCCTACGCTCGGTCGATCTCGCTGCTATCGGAAGTGATGTGTGGACCACTGCGCCGGGGCACACATATAAGTATTTTGGCGGCACTTCGGCTGCCACAGCGATTGTCAGTGGGGCGGTGGCTTTTCTCTATGCTTGGCCTACGTGCAATCCCCTCGCCGCATTGAGTCGGACGGATCCACCAATGGCCGTATTAAGGGTCAAAAGTGCCTTAATGGATGGTGTACGCCCTATTGCTTCACTCCAAGGCAAGTGCGTGTCGGGTGGCCGGCTCGACCTCAAGGGAGCAATCGCACAGCTCCAACCGCTGTGGTTGCGCGACATACGTACCGATGCCGCAATCGTCGATTGGCCCTACTTCATACGCGATACAGCGACCGTCGCCTTGCGTTCTGCTGATGGGACCACAGCAGATACGCTCATACTTTCCAATCCTCCCGATACTATCGCCTCACTTCGGCCGTGCAGCTGGTACTCCCTTCAGGTACTCGATAGCTGCCCCCTACAATATCCCACGACGCCCTTGCACTTTCGCACCGACGGTTGTTGCGATCCGCCCTCCATCATCTCTTGGACAGCATTAGGCGATACTGCTGTGTTAGTATCGTGGACGTCTGTGTCGGCAGCAGAGCGCTACCATATCCAATTTATCGATCCGCTGAGCGATGACACACTGCACTACGATTTCATCCCTACGGACTCGCCCTTCATCGCAGGTGGTTTGTCGCCCTGTACGGATTATCGCGTGCTCGTGCGCAGTCAGTGTGGGGATTCAACGAGCAGTGCACAGATCTATGCCATACGCACTTTGGGATGTGGGGCGTGCTTGGACCTGAGCTACTGCACGCCGGGCATCGTACCCCAAGCACAAAACGACCACTTCCAACGGCTCTACCTCGATTCGGTCGTCCTCCTCGATTCGCCTGCGCTTATGGGGTATGCACTCTTCAGTCAGACCATCCCTTCGATCGTTCAGCGTTGCGACA